>JBGUIU010000189.1:0-21504 GCA_045113275.1 Paludibacteraceae bacterium | reverse complement strand
TGCTTCAATCCACCATTTATATTTATAATCATCACCATTTTCAATAATCCATTGAAGCACTTTCTCATTCTTTACCTTATACGTTTGGGTATCAGGATAAGAGACAATACACATGCTTGAATCACCATCTATGCCAGGGCCTAATGCCGAACCACAAATTTTACCTCCTAATGCAAAGCGTATTGTATCAGTAGGAGTTGAAAGAGTGTAATAAGAAACGCCCTTATCTATCATCTTGATATAAGCACGTTGTTTATTACCATATGTATCCAACTCATATTCTATTTCCCCTTTTTCTTCATCCCAAGGCTGTTCTATATGATACGTACCATCATAATATTTTTTCCACTCATAAGTAGATTGTCTTGCAAAACCTGCGGCATTCACCGTTATAACATCACCCACACAAGTAATACGGGGAGCCATACAAACAGAAGGAACTTCTGCACTAATATAGTCAACAGCAACCGTAGCACACGAAGGGAATTGTTCCATACGAGGATAAAAACTATATGCGGTCAAACCAGGCTGTATAGGCATATAACCATAATAAATCATTTCAAGACGATAGATAGCAGCCTTGCCTCTCTTGTTGATTCGATAATCATTTCCGACAACCTCATTAAGATCATATTTAGCCACATCATTTCCTCTCTCTCTCTCTGCATGCGCCAACAGCGTGTTAGTAGCATCATCATACACATCAACGACCAAATAATCAGTTGAAACCGTTCCATGTCCAGTACGAGCTTGTATCTTAAAGCCATCCTTTATTTCACAGCCTCCTTCTGGAATAATTATATATAAGCGCATGGTAAAATTATAAGTCTTTCCAGCAAACTTATCTGTATCAAATATAATACCGAAAAACTCATCATTTACACCCTGTCCATTGGATGGTCTTTGAACATAAAAATTGTTATTCGGATTAACTCCCCTTACGCTATCAATATATAGAGGGATGCCTAACTCTGCTTGACTCATAATTGTTCCACCCTTAGATTCAAAATGAATTCCCTGTTCAGAAAAGAACTCTTCCAAACCAGTAGGCGGATGCTTAGTCCAATCAATCGAAGTGGCTCCATAAACATAATTAAAATCTGTACCACCATGATACTCTCCTGTAGTAGTTTGATGGCAATCTTTAATCAAGCACTCTGCTTTTTGGTTTACCGTATATGAGAACTCTCTGTTATAGACCTCATTTCCTTCTTTATCCAAGGCATGAGCTATCAAACGAACATGCAAAGTTCCTTCAGGCATCTGAAATATATTAGATGGAACAATCAATGTACCAACTGGCTTCCATTCCGAATCATCAGTTGCTGTAAACCACTCATAGGCAGTCTGATACTCAGTCTCCCCCAACCCAATCAACTCAAAGCCAACAGGATCCTTTGGACATGCCTCTGTGACTCCACTCGCGAATAAGACAGCTGCCTCAAACGGATTGGATCCCTGTGCATATACATGGATATTAGAACATAAAAGGGCCAATAAACCCACTATGCATTTCAAAATCGCTCTATACGATTGTAATTTTACCTTTTTCATTTTAAATTCAATTAATCGTAATTATCTCATCCCCACATTCAACCTAAATTATAAGACCTAATAAGTGCAATACATTTAAACATTTATAAAACAGCCACAAAAATACATATATTTTTTTAATTCCACCAAAAAGAGAAGGAAAAAAGAAAGAGCCTCCCTGGCGGTCAGCTCCTCTTAAAACGCAACTTAGAACTAAACATAGAATCTAACAAACTAAAATGGTGAGTGGTAGATGTCACAACTAAGATTCTATTAAGTATAGTACAAATACCGTGCCAAACTCTATGTTTTGTGAAAGTTTTTTTTATTTTACATTAATTTTTTTACTATAAACACCAATTGGATAGTTGGAAGTGACTGAATTAGAGGCATCTACCTTCTCCAAATATTTTTTCACCTGACGCAAGTCATACGGAATCTCTGTAGCAATCAAGAGTAGATTATCTACACCCTTAGGCTCTGCGAATTCAATTGGATAAGATACCAAGTCAATTGTACAATTTGCAGGGATCAACAAATGAGACATTGTCGTAGCATCATCAATTGGTAAACATACATACTTCTCATTCTGCTGATTGATATCCAAAATATTCACATACAATGGAACATCACTGTTATTGGTGATTCTGAAAATTGCCTGACTATCAATAGCCACTTCCGTACCTAATGGTTGCTTTGTCTTTCTATCCAAGATCTCAAATGATACTTGATAATCTGTTGTGGCATTATTAAAGTTACTCATGGATGCTCCTTTAGCTTTTGCAATCAAGGACTTTGCAATATCGTTCTCGACAATATCACCACGATAGGTACAACCGGCTGCATCATTGCTGATACGGTCAGACCCTCCATTGAATAATGCTTTGGAAGCATGTGATACGAAATTAGAGGCATACGTTTGTTTACCTTTATAATTAGCAATTAACTCACTCACCTTCTTACCATTGGTCTGAGAGATTGAATAAATCTTCTCTGCCTTACGGTCAATGATGGAAAGGGCTGAATTATCAGAGACACGGACCACATCCTCCATCTTCAATGGATTACGTTTCTGCAGAATGACCCATTTGCCATTCTCCTGTCGCTCCGCTTGTCCAATCACACTATAAACATAAATATCTTGTGCAGCGAGTAATCCTACCAACATACTCATTACTGCCATTAAAATTATTCTTTTCATACGCATTCTTTATTTGAGTTGTTATTAATTATACTACAAATAATTTGCCAAACTATTCCTCACAAGGAATTATTTTTTCTCAAATAGAATAAAGTTACCTTGTCTATTTTCAAAAATTGGCATCTGGCGACCATTTGTTGCATTTCTAACTTGATTTCTTATATACAATTCCAGTGCATCCAACGTCACATTACCGTTCTCATCCACTGCAGCCCCCTTGATTCCATCCAACAAAGCTTTAGTGAATATACCATTCTCCCATTGCTCTGACTCATTGGATTTTTGTGCTTCTGTACTAGAATAGAATCCTATGATATCAGGATCAGCCAACGAGAAGGTTTCTGTCGTTCCCTTCACACCATACATCGAACCGGAATGACACGCATCCATAAAGATGATGATACGGCACTTACGATCTTTCAATCGTTTCAAAGCACTCTTGATGATATCAAAATCCACTGCCGTAGCAAACAAATCATTGCTTTCAGCATTGCATGACAAGAAATAGGTCTCAGCACCTTCTTTGGCACCATGTCCAGAGAAGAACAACAATACTACGTCACCCTGATCAACTGTGTTAACCAAAGATGAGAGTCCTTTCTTAATATTCTTATCTGTTCCTGATTTGTCTTTTATCAGATTAGTTGTTTTAATCTGCTTGTATTGAGACAAGTTACAATTCTTCACCGTATTCATGAAATCCTCTGCATCTTTTGCGGCATGTTGCAACTTCAAATCAGATTGATCATAATCACTGATACCTACAGCAAAGACATGCAAAGATGGTTTTGGTCTATCTCCACGATAATGTAACAACACTACGGCAGGATCACTATTCTGTCCTTTATTATCCTTTGCAATCAACTGAACTCGGCAATCAGCCACACGTGGCAACGTAAGGGTGATTTGTTTTCCTACTCGCTTCACACCTTTGGTAGTAGGATATAATTCTCCATTGATATATGCTATGATCTCAGGATTGCTTCCATCATACGTAGTCGTTTCATAGATAAAGGTAACCTCTGTATTTGAATACTGAGAACCATTCTTCGGACTGATGATATGAATCGTTGGAGCCCCTGCTACCTTTGTGGTCGTACTACCACTAGTATTGTTATTAGTATTGTTATTGACTGGCGTTACAGGCGTTACAGGAGTCGTCTTCTTCTGAGGAGGCTCTTGTGCAGCCAAATTAGGATTTTTATAGGTAAATGACTCTACATTTGGCACATTTGCAGCAGACACTTTTGCATTTGGTGTCTTCTTTTGCCATGCTGCAGCAGCTGCTTTTGCCTCAGCCATTGTAGTGTATTGAGGTTTTACTACAAAGTTTCCAGCACGATCAATAGCACACCATCTTCCTTTATATTTTACAACAGCATAATATGTTGTAGCACTAAACATAGAGGCTTTATCCACATTATCAAATACTGGCTTCATCACCCAGTTACCAAGATAGTTGATAAATCCAATCTTCTTTACCGAACCCTTCATTCCGATATAGATATTCTCTCCCAACACAGCTTTATTTGTCCACTCCGTTACAGCCTTCTTAGCTTCCTCCTTGGAGGTAAAGTACGGATTGATAAACATCACACCTTCGCGATCCAAACAACCCCACTGTCCATCTTGCTTAACAATAGAATAAGGCAATCCTTTAGAGAAGTTATTTGCCTCATCCACCTCTTCATATACCGGACGGAAATACATCTCACCCGTGTAATCCACAAATCCCCAACGAGTATATGTTTGATCATATACTGGATATAAGAACTTGCTCTTATCACCTCCTGTCACAGCCATTTTTGCTGCACGGAGAGCCAATTCTTTTGTGGCAAAGACAGGTTTTGAATAATATTTACCATCTGCAGCGACAGCGCCCCATTTGCCCTGAAATTGCACAATTGCATATTTACGTCCACCAAATGCATTGGCTGGATCATAATTCTCAAACTTAGGTTCCACCACCCAAGTCGAACCATTCATAAATCCCCACTTTCCTGTCTTCGTGCTTTTATTGGCTTTTTGCGCCGACAAAGGCATCAAGAAAAGAGACAGAATAAATAAACTAAAAAAATATCTTTTCATGTCTTTCATATTATTTTCATTTGTAAATATTCGGATCAAATTCATCTGGCGTCTTTTCTCCACGCCACTTCTTCCACTTCAACCATATAAAGTAAAAGATTTCTGCTGCGTATGCTCCTAATCCTGTACCTAACAGCGCATACATCAACTTCACATTATAGTGTTTCTCCACAAACAGATAACCTGACACAAACACCAGCGCCAGCATCAAAATAATCTGTATGGAAGTTGACAAGAAGCCTGAATAGTCATTGTATGCCTCATTCATCCAACAGAAGAATACACAGAACAAAAAGGTAACAATAATACCTAAAATCAAAGCATGCGTATCCGTCATATCATCTATCAAACGATTCTTCATCGTAAGCGTCGATATGGAATACCCATGAATCGTAGTACCACAAATACGACGAGAGCCATCTATTGGAACCGGGATATCATGGAAATCACGCAAGTCATGGAAATCACCCATCAAGAAGATGCGGTCCTTCACATCCTCTGGATAGAGATCTTCACTAATATGAATCATATCAAAGGCTGTCTGACGATAATTGATCAGTTCCTGCTCCTGCGTACGTTTCTCCCACATATCATACACCTCTGGATACCCCATTCGAATGATCTCATGAACAAATGTGCTCAAGGTCGTATCACCAAAGGTCAAGTCCTTACTGAAATTACGAACCGATTGATTATCCACATTCACACAAGCCTCAACACAACCTGTCTCTTTCACAAAAAATGATTCTTCCTTCTTAAATGTGTTTTCATACGGTACCATACGGCATGCAGCAATCACATTGTCACATCGTTGAATAACGCGCAACAAACTATCACTGGCCTCCGGGTCTCTTGCCGTAGGTCCAAATATAACATCCAAAGCAATCACCTTGGCACCCAAATCATGCAACCGCTGAATTCCATCTGCAATCTCTGCTCGTGAATAACAATTAGAGATATCATATAATACAACATCGGGATTATACTCCATCACCTCATCTGAATTACTATTCATAATCTGCAGATAGGTATCCGTCATATAAAAGTTATTGAGCGCCTGTGTAAATGGATCCATATAGGTGGAACTATAGCTCAACTTATGAGCAATAGCACATATGGCGAAGATGACCACCATCGTCATCAAAGCATGAGGAATATATTGCTTAAACAAATTTTTCATGGATCATATCTTTTTCTAAATTTACACAACAATCTTAACCTATTGAAAAGCAAAAATAAAAAAGATTATTGGATTAACAAACTACTCTATTTCATAAAATGTTTCATCCATATATCTGGTATGGATCCGTCCAACATATTTTGATAATCCGACGGAGAACATGAAAACAGTGTTTTTCCCTTTAATGTAGGAATCTCAATCCACCATCTTCCATTGAGCATATTATGATAAAAATAAACGGCATCTTCGCCCTCTACCTTTGGGAAGATAATGTATTTCTTGTACTCTGAAATATCTTTATATGGATAATCATGATACCGATTATCGATCCCTTTTAATATATGCCATACCATTTGTGCTGCTAAGGCAGCCGTCTGACTCTCTTCCTTCAGCTCCGACTCAAACCCAAACAATCCATACGACTGAATACAATCACTAAGTCCAGCATAATGAGCCAACTCACAAGCCTCCAGCGAAGAAAAACCATTCGGAATCATCATTCTCCGATCTGGTGCATCGGATTGTCTGACAGACGAAAAATCAAAGCTAAACACCTCAGAATCACGCAACAGAGGTTCTGCCAGAACTGTTTTTCCCCTCAAATCACGCAATCTCATACAACAACACTCTCTATCTCGTAAGACTCTCAACTGATTTTCTGAGCAATAATAATTTTGCAAGCCCAACAAATTCAATTCCTCCAATTGGGGCTTGTCCAATAAACGTCCAAGAAATGCATCTGTTGTTTTTTCTGATGTCTCTCTCACATCTATTTTTGAATCGACGATAGTCAGCCGAAGGCTATCCTTTACTCCTTCCACCCCCTCAAACATACACTCAGTCAACTCATGTGATCCACCCAACACGATGGTTAAAACATTGGCTTCCGTCAACTCTTTTATCGTCTCCGTCAATGCATACGACACACCTCTCTCCGAATCACATCTAACATCCCCCAAGTCTGCTATTCGTATGTTCTGAAATGCAAATGATAATTCATATAATTGTTTTCGAATTGCATCGGTTGATAAATCCGAATCCGTATTCCCCGACACAATCGGTGCACCCAAGATAGCCACCTGATAATCATTTGTCACCAGATTCATCCCAAGCGTATCAGTTAAAGGAAGGAAACACCCCTTTACCGAAAACTTTTTACTAGGAACCAAATATTTATCTAAATTCGCCATTTAATTATAGTTTATAAGAACAAAGATAATATTATTTTTGCAGAAACTAATAGACTATTTAAAGTATGAAAGTTCTCTTTATCGGTGGCACTGGGACCATCAGTTCTGCTATTACGCAGCAGCTAAGTCAAACGAATTGTGACTTGTATCTCCTGAACAGAGGTAACCGAAGCTCGATTCTGTCTAGTAACATAACCGTCTTACAAACAGACATAACAGATGAAAGGAAAGTTGAGGAACTACTCAACGGACATTCCTTTGATGTCGTATGTGATTTTATCGGATTCCTTCCCGAACATGTGGAACGAGACTATAGACTCTTTCGCAATCGAACAAAGCAATATATGTACATCAGTTCTGCATCGGCTTACCAAAAACCGTTGTCCGATTATAGAATTACGGAAGGAACCACCTTGGCAAATCCTTATTGGCAATACTCTCGGGACAAAATTGCATGTGAAGATTTTTTAATGAAGAAATACAGAGAGGAGGGATTCCCTGTCACCATCATTCGTCCTAGTCACACCTACGACGAGCGATCGATTCCTCTTGGCGTACATGGTTCCAAAGGTAGCTGGCAGGTGGCCAAACGTATGTTAGAAGGTAAAAAAGTCATTATTCATGGTGATGGCACTTCTTTATGGACCATGACTCATAACAGCGACTTTGCCAAAGGTTTTATCGGACTCATGGGAAATCCTCATGCCATCGGACAAGCGTTCCAAATCACTTCCGACGAATCACTGACCTGGAATCAGATCTACGCTTCTATCGCACGGGCATTAGGTGTTGAACTTCATCCATATTATGTATCATCCTCCTTCTTAGCCTCTGTCAGCAACTACGATTTCACTGGCAGTTTAATCGGAGACAAAGCCAACACAGTGATTTTTGATAACAGTAAGCTAAAACAAGCGGTACCCGATTTTCACGCCACAAAACGATTTGATCAAGGGATACAAGAGACCATTGATTATGTTTTAAGTCATCCCGAATTACAACGAGAAGACCCTGAATTTGACACATGGTGTGACAATATAATAACAGCCTTAGAAGAAACAAAAAAGAGAATCGTAATAAATTAAGATTCTCTTATATCCTAAAAAGAGGGCGTGTCGTAATGAAGACTAAATTCTTCCCTGACACACCCCCTTTTTTATATTTTCAATACTAATTACTTAACTGTCACATTCGAATTAGGCGCACCTGCCGTGAAGCTATATGATGCTCCAGCACTATAAGTTGAACCAATCATATATCCATGATAGTTAGTTCCGCCAAGCACTACACCGTCACATGAATAGATAAAAGGTACATCCTTAATGAATTGAGGAGAAGCCACTTGCAAATAACCAACAAGCATATTAAAATCACTTGATTCTGATTGATAGATAAACAAAGGATTATTTGCCGCATCTTGAACTGAAATAGCAGAACCGATCACATACTTAGAATCAGACATCACAGATAATGTACTACCGTACAGAATTGAGTTTTTAGAACCTACTCCAATATATGTAGCACCCATAGCTGCAAGTCTTGAAGAACCACCAGGTGCAAATCCATTACCTGTTGCAGCAACCACTATTCCATTCTGTAATTTTACAGTCTTTGAATTGAATACGCAATTAGAAAAAGAATAGAACGTTGACACATTCGATTCATTAAAGATGATATTGTTCGCTGTAATACAATAAGATGAGTAACTAGATGCTGCAGATCTAATATTCAAAGTACTCTTTCCTGTGATATTTACATCACCATCT
Source organism: Paludibacteraceae bacterium (assembly GCA_045113275.1). GTDB lineage: Bacteria > Bacteroidota > Bacteroidia > Bacteroidales > Paludibacteraceae > UBA1181. Next base: position 12,546 of record JBGUIU010000189.1, on the reverse strand, counting down.
GTTTTTATACCATGGCCTTGTTTTGCTTTCAATGTACCGTCTGATTTCTCAGTCAAATAAGCATCATTATTAGCCAAAATATTTATCGAAGCCTTTCCAGAAATGGTGATTCCACTATCAGAAGCCAATCCTCTGGCCCCTATAGCTTCCTTCGCCAAAACGATACTTATCTGACCTTCACTTATATTAATGCTTTTATCTGCCTTCATCAACGCTGCATACGATACATCATTAGGTTCAATCAAATAAGGACTCGTCACGTTACCTACGATAGTACCTCCATAGATGTTTATGTCACCTTCTGCCTTAATACCTTTAGTGCCAGCACCTGACATATTAATATTCAATGTACCTCCGTAGATATCCATAGAACCATTTCCAATATAATCAGGACCTGTAGTATCTTTCGCCACCTTTATTCCTTTAGAATCCTCCACTGTAGAATTGATTGTCAAAGTACCGCCATTCATAAAGGCATATCCGGCAGAAACTTCCAAGCCAGTTCCACGAACCTCTAACGAACCGCCACACATCTTAAAGTAATCATTCACTTTTATTACATCACCAATTGTAGATGTTGCCACGATATTTCCTCCATCCACTTTTATATAGTCACCTGATTGTATGGCACGTTTTGCATTTCCAAAAACCGACAAACTACCATTTCCTTCTTCAGAAAATAGAATCTGACCCTTGCTACGAAGCGTTGCATTACACGTATCCAGATTTGTATCTGCCACAGCAGAAGCCGTACCGTTTGGCAAAACAATCGTCATAGCCGATCCACTTAATGAACGAATAGCAGAACATTCACCAGCAGAAACCAATGACAAATTATTCAATACCAACGAGAACTTACGAGGAGAATCTATATAGAACGAACCATTCTGAGATGTACCTTGCAACAAATAAACCACATCTTTCAACTGATTCACACATTTCACAGATACATTCGCTCCATCAACAGAAATAAGGATAGTCTCCGGATAAGGATTCTCAATGATGGGTGCTGCCAACCCTTGATAGGTAATCTTTACCGTATCATTAGCCGTCACAATCTTTTCGAAAGTGAAATTGGCAGTAGTATTTGAATACTGATAAATCTTTGCTCCTTTATAGAGAGAGACCTGTAATCCTGAGAGTTTAACACTATCTACATCAACACATTTCTCTTCCCGAACTCTTGTCTCGCCATCGTTAACATATATAACGTATTCAGCCATAGCTGCCATTGAAAACAGCGATGCTACTATATATAATCCTAACTTCTTCATTTTTTATTGATTTTATAAGATTGACCATTAAGACGGACTATGTAAAGACCCGTCGGGAATGATTTTAATGACACACCTGTTCGATCTGAATACTTCTGTACACCCAACAACATTCCGTTCCATGAATATACCTCCACATCATCACCCTCCTCAGCATAGGATACATACACATAATCAGAAGTAGGATTAGGATACACAGAAAGAGCGGATGATGCATTGTCCACATCATTCACATCCGTATCAGAACCAAAACTTATCTTCTTGATAGATGCCAATGGTAATGTTACCTCCCCAGCATTAACATTACTTTTAATAATAATATTATCATCTAAAAATCTAAGCTTGCCACTTTCATCTATAGGATATTGTGTTATCTGTCCACTATTGTCCATAACAATAATCGTATGAGCATCACACAAAGAGACACTCAAGGAGAATAGTATAAAAGCAATAGCCTTATGAAAAAACTCTTTTTTATGCATATACTTTATCTATTAAAATTCAACAAAAAAAATGATGTAATATTTTTAGGCAACAAATATAAAATAAAATTATACAATTACTACATCCTATTTATAGTTTTTAAAAACAAAAAAGCCAGCTTGCTTCACAGCAAACTGACTCCGAAATATATAGAACAACACAATTTAGGGTCATTATTTATGCTGCAAAACTATAAAATTTTTATCACATTATAAAACCTATTTTTCAAAACCATTGACTTTTAACAAAATTTATGTTTCAAATGTCATTAATTTCAACCTCAACCACTCCAGATTTAATATATAAAATACACTAAATCAACACGTTAAGTGATAAAAATCTTTTTACACAAAAGTACGGTGCATCATTGTTTATAGGAATTATATTCAGCAAACGTCATTATTTTTATGGTAAACGATCACCTTTTCTCAACAAAAGCAGGAGTAAACGAAAATAAGTCTCTAAAAAAAAATTATTTTTTCAAAAAATATAAGGCTTTTTAAATTACAATTATTATTTTAGCAAAAAAAATTAATAACATATTTTTATACCATGAAACAAGTAACGGATTTTCTTATCGACAACTCCGATAAGATGGACAAAAAGTTGTCAGTCACACAAAAAGTTTTAACCGACGAGATTGCCCCAAAATTTGATTTCTCGCACACTTTTGGAATGAGGACATTCAAGTCAATCTGCGGATCACCTATTATTATTAAATCGTTGGATTTAGCTGAGCCCAACACAAAAGATGATTTCATCAAGAAGGCTACTTCTTTGCCGCTTGCTAGTGGTGGGTCACCTATTACAGCCACAGTAAAAGAATCACTCGAATCATTAGCCAAAATCGAGGCAGACAGAAAGAAGATTCTTCTTATCACTGCAGGAGAGGATACTGATGGTGGTGTTCTTGAATATGAAGTAGAGAAACGTGCATCTATTGCTCAAATAAATATCATAGGAGTCGGCATGAAAGATTCTGATCTTCGTGCGGCTCAAAAAGTTGCACAACTGACGAATGGAATTTGCTGCAATATCCCTGCCGACAAAATAAATGATTCGTCTGCTATTCGCGAGACAATCGCTCCTGTAGTAGAAGCTCTTTTGAAGGATGCTCCTACTGCGGCTCCTCAGGTTCAAGTTCAAGCAGAACCAGCAAAACCTGTTGCAGAAGAAAAAAGAATAACTCCTATTATAGAGATAAAACAAGAGGTTCAAGAGGAAGCTCCTAAGATGGCAGCCTTCGTTCAGAAGCCACAACCGGCACAGGCAGCTGCAGAGAGACGTGAAGAACGTCAAGAACCTGCCAAGAAACCAGAAGTGGTCATCTCAAACAAAGATTTTGCAAAAGAGGCAAATTCTATTAAAATAGCAACCGTTGAAACGCATGTTGAAGATGATAAGTTCGATGCTGTTAGTGCATTAAAAAGTGCCAACGAGAAGATTGCTGAATTGTTACAGTCTAACATGAATACGTTGCAACACGTTTTGAAGAACGGTGAAAACACTCGCAAAGAGAACGAGCAACTTCGTGCGGCTGAGCAACAGAACCAAAACAGCATTCAACAATTGCAAAAGACAATTCAAGAAGCAAACAACACCATTCAACAACTGAAACAGGTGGTTTCTGATAAGAATGCAGAAATAGAGGCTCTAAATGCTAACAAAAATGATTTGCAAGTAACCATCAACCAATGGATTGAACGAGATAAGAAAGTGGTCATCGATCTTGATTCCAATGCAAGACAAGCCACTTCGGCTGCTAGCGAGAAAATCCTCTTCGACTATCTCGGAAAGAAATATCCTAATCGTGTAAAATGGTGTAACGAAAAAACAAAAGAAACCAAAGGATTCGACTTCGAAATTATAGACTACGAAAACAATGTAACTGAGTGTTATATTGCATGTAAGGGTGCAAAAGATGACACGAAGACATTCTTTTTGACTGAGAAAGAATGGGAGATGTGTCTGAACAACAATCTCAACTATCAAGTCTATCTAGTACGTAATGTTGATAGCACCCCTAAGATCATCTGGATTGAAAATCTTATCGGTTGGATGATGAACGGAAAAGTTCGTCCTGGTGCATTGAGAAACGAGAAAGTAAAAGCTGGTCAAGTAATGTTAACACTAACAAAATAATTACTTGATTTATTTACCAAAAGAGGGTGTCAGAATATTCTGACACCCTCTTTTTGATTCTATCTATTTTTCGTGGAATAGTTGATTTCTTGTAGAGATGTGCACGTCGTTTCTACCGTAACCGACCGACAAACAGTACGAGACAAACACCGAAATGTTTATCAGCCCACAACTTATAATAATTAATTAAACCGGTGAATCTACAGACCCCACCTTTATTCATAATAAACAACTTCTATGACACGGCAGGATTTAAGTGTTTTATCATTGTCTCCATAACGTTTCCGTTCAATACGATTTCCTCTCTCATCATACCGATAGGCATATTTCTCATTGTCATAGTTTTCTCCATAATGACCTTCCTCTGTCATATTGCCTCTGTCATCAAACCGATAGGTGTGTTTCTCCTTCATCTCTCCATTTTCATAATGGACCTCCTCTATCATATTACCTTTGTCATCAAATTTGTGTATCTCATTGATTTCCACACGACCATTCTCATCATACTTGTAATAATTTGTCTCCATCAGGTTGCCACGTGTTCCATATCGATACTTAGACTGTTCGCTCAATTTCCCCTGTCCGTCGTACAATGAATATTCCGTCTCCTTCCCCTTATCATTGTATTTTCGCATATCCTTGTATTCCAAATCACCATTACCATTGTATTTGCAATATTCAATCTGATTCCCCTTCTCATCGTACTTGCAAGTTCCCTTGCTTTTCATACTTCCATCACCATTGTAACTGATAAGGGAGAGTTGATTCCCTTTCGCATCGTATGAATATACATCTTTATAATCTAAGGTACCATCTCCATTATAATGACATTGTTCTGTCTTTTTCCCTCGTTCATTGTATTTAAACGTAGCTTTATAGACCAAAAGGGAGCTCCACTTGTAATTACAGTACTCAATAGGATTGTTGTTTTTATCATATTTACGCATGTATCTGTAATCCATCTTTCCATCTGCCAAGAAATGACAGAGTTCTATCTCGTTTCCTCTCTCATCATATTTATAGGTATATTTCCATTCCAGTTCTCCATTGCCCTTCTCTCTTGCATACTCTATCTGGTTGCCATTTTGGTCATATTTGTATGCCTTTTTATAATATAGTTTACCATTTCCATCGTATTCACATCTGGCTATCTCATGACCCTTATCATCATAATGGAATGATCTCTTATAGATATAAAACTCCTCTTTCTGGTCATAACAATACTCCTCCGTAACCTTGCCTTTCTCATTTAAAATTGTTTTCCATATATAGTTGCCCTTCTTTGCCACGCCATCATTATATGTCGTCTCATATTGTGTTACTTCCTTCACGGGACCAACATATTCTTCCATCTCCTCTGCTTGACCATACACAGAAGAAACAAACAGGCAACAGCCTATGCCATAGGAAAAAATCTCTTTAAATCGTCTCATATCCACCCAGCTCTTTATCTCTATTATCGTTGTTTTAAAAATTCCATGAAAAACTCTGGCTTGTCATTTACTACAAGTTCTGCAGGGAAACCAACCTCTTCCATCAGTTGATACACATACTTATAATTTGCAACATCATACGAAATATGGGCATCACTTCCCATGATTACTTTCACACCATATTTCATACACAAATTCAGCATCTGTTTATTGTTTTCCCAAGCTTTCTTTTTCCCTCTATTAGGATTAAGAGAACTATTATTAACCTCTAACAATATATGATTACATCTGGCTTCTTGTACAATCACGTCCAAATCAAGTTCAGCACTGCCATCTGCCGGATGGCTGATAATATCTATCAAAGGATTCTGAATCACATGCACTACAGCTTGGGTGTTCTCCTCCTTTGTTCCTCCAGAGAAACAGGAAGAATGAATTCCTGCGATACGGACATCCAATGTTTTGATGGTACTCTCTTTTAAATCAAAATCACCTTTTGTATTTAAAATATTGATTTCTGCCCCCATCAACAGTTTCACACCATCTATCTCACGTGGAATCACATGGAAATTCGTAAAATAGATATCTTTACACGTCTGCTGTATAGCAGGACCATGATCAGCTATCCCCAGTATCTTCAACCCTTTTTCTCTTGCAGCTGCCACCATTTCCTGCAAACTACTATATGCATGTCCGCTCGCAACTGTATGAGTATGTACATCCAACGCTATATTCATAACACAAACGATTTTCTCCAAAGGTAAGGATTTAATAGAAACTACAAAAAGAAATAAAAGGTATTTTATCAAACAAAAGAGTCATCGGTTCCAACACACCACCGACGACTCTTCAATTACAATCTATAAATTTAAAACGAAAACTCTTCTTCTTTCAATTTCACTCTTTTCTTACCGGATGGTACCAACACCTACGCGCCTCTTAATCATTCTGATATGCACAAGTCATCTCAGCACTATCTCCTGTAAGAGAACCCGCATCCGATATCTGAATCGTATCAGCCTCCGAAGCCCCTGCGGATCCCACCTGACTCCATCCTGTTTTAAAGTTCATCTTTGCTTGGGCTAACAAAATCATACCCACAAGGACAGCTATTATAAAAGATATATTACGGCTCATCTCTTATTGAACTTTAAACCATTAAAAATTCGTAATGTAAAGGTAGTGTTTACACAATACGGAGAAATTAATTTCAACAAACAAACAGATTTTTTAGTCGAAACTCATTTTTCTATTTATTTAATACTAACACAATGTAAAGAAGACGCAACAAAACACAAGCGAACGATAGAAAAAAGAGGGAGTCACGACTACCATGACACCCTCTATATAAATTATCATTTAGTGCTTTTATATCATCTTTTTCTAAACAAACCACCCAACTTAGAAGCGATCGAAGTGACCTTAGAAACCGTAGAGGAATTAGATGCAGCCCCCACAGCAGAAAGAATAGAAGCCAGATTTATACCACTACCTTTAGAAGAGACAGCCGAAACCAATCCATTGATGATGGTTGGCAATAAACTGCTGGCACTACTTGCTGCGGCAGAAGACAATCCCAACTTTCCAGCAACCTGAGAAGTAAAGATCTGCGTTGCCAACGATGTTACAGAACTAGAAGCTGCAGACGTTTTTCCCGTAAACAACTCTGTTAGTTGTTGAACACCATTCGCCGAAGTAGCTGTCTGTTTAATACTGTTTAATACAGAATCAGACAAGCCATTCAACACGCTGCTACTCAAATCACGTCCCGATGCAGCTACCTGCACTTGTTTCAAAATCAAATCTGATATTTGCGACATAATTCAAAACAATTAAATTGTGTATAAAAAAACTATACTAGAACAACAAGAAATCCTCTTGTTTAGATTTGATACGACATAATGTCTCTTGTGTCACACCAATATAAGAAGCCACGTTAATAGCACTGATACGAGATGTCAAGCCTGGGATTCTCTTCTCCAAGTTCTCATATTTGTCTTCTGCAGAATCATTCAAAACAGAATCCAAACGATCATGACAAAGAATCAACGCAAATTCCAAGATTTTCTGATAAACAGAATTCAGCTCCTCATTTTTATCGCACAACTCCAAGAATTTTTTTCTGTCAATTTTCACATACACAGTAGGTTCCAATGCTTCAATAGTAGCATAAGAAGGTTTCCCTGTAAAGAAACTTTCAATATCAAAGAAACCATATCCTTCTGTTGCGAAATAGTCAGAAATCAACTTCTTATCTTTGTAATGAAAAACCTGAATGATACCCTTTTGAACTACGCCTAAGAAATCGCATACTTCGCCTGGTTTCAATATCAAATCATGTTTTTTTACTTTTTCCTGAGTTGCGATGGCATTTAACTGTCTCTTAGTCTCTACGGAAAGTTCTATACGACCTAATATATGTTCGATCTCAGCTAAGATCAATCTTTTATTTACAACAACTTTTTTCATACTTAAACTAGAATAATTCGTTAACAAACAAACAATATTTATTTCACCTTTGAACGGATACGACTTAATGTTTCTGGCGTAACACCCAAATAGCTTGCCACAAAAATTGAAGGCACGCGAAGTACATATTCCGAATTACGGCTAATCAAATTGTCATAACGAACCTTTGCTGGTTCAAATATGCAATCTAGAGTCTTTTGCTTCATCTTGCGCAATAATTGCTCCGTAAGAGTACGGTAGAATATACGGATCTCTTTGTTTTGTTTACACAATTCATCCAAATCCGTCTTTGTGCAAAGATAAAGGACAGAAGGTTCCAACATCTGGATATAACGTTTACTTGGTATCTGACGGAAGAAACTTTCACAATCGTAAAAAAGTTCATCCTCAGCGGCCAAATACTCCGTCATTTCCTCTCCTGCCTTACGATAAAAAATTCGAATCAATCCAGTATCAACAATGCCTAAAAAACGGCTAACATCCCCTTCCAACTGCAAATACTCACCTTTATTTAGCTGAATGACTCGCGTTTTCGAATTCAGCAGTTTAATCGAATCTTCCGACAATCCAATTGCAGGAAATTCATCTTTAAAGCATTTTAAAATGCGTTCGTAAAATCCTTTTTCCATACCTATTCTATGTTTAAATTCAGTTTTCTAAAGCACAAATATAACAAAAATTTAATTTAACACAATTTTTTTGAAAAATTTTTTACTTAAAACTCTTTTCGTACTTTTCTTTCTCTTTGTTGAAAATTATTAAGTTTATAACTGAATTGAAGAAGGAAATAGCTACCTAACGTGCTACATTCAACATCCGTTATTGACGAATCACTAATTTTTCGGGAGAGATTACTTTGTTGTCCCAACAAATCATACACCTTAAACCGAATAGTCGCCGCATTATTCTTCAAAAAACTTTTCGAAATCTGTGCATTCCACAACACCTCTTGATCATCAAATCCATCAGAATATCCACTATAAATATGGTACTCTAAATCCGTAGATAGTGTCATCTTCCATGGCAGGTTCACATTGGTGTTCACGCCTACTTCATAGTCAACCGTCTCATAATTCCCTGCCGTCTGACGTTCATTTTTATTCTTCTGATAGTCTATTTCTCCATATAAGGAGATGTCAAACTTCTCTTTTCTGCAATCAAATGATATCTTTTCATCAATTCCCATTGCTTTCGTGGTACTTTTAGGCGTACTTGCCTCTTCTCCTCTCGTACTTTCTAACGACACATGCTCTGCATAGCTTCCTCTCATATCTGTACTGAATGAGAAATCTTTATTCTTGAATGGTGTGGAGAATGTCAACGAAGTTCCTATGTTCCAATTACCATTCACATTTTCCTTATAACTCTTTTGTACGCCTGTTCGTGCATCATACAACAGACGATTCATAATTGCATTCTGCACCATGCGATACGTCAGATTAGCCATCCAACTGCGTTGCTGCTCACTGATATATTTCTTAAACCGCAACGACGCATTGTGTGTATAAGTCGGCTTCAAATCTGGATTTCCATATTCTAAGTTCAACGGATCTGTCTCGTCTATCACCTCCTGTAAATACTCTACATCCGGAGCCGCACTCTGTCCGCGATACATGAACATCAAATTACTTTGTTTATCAAATTTTACTCTGAGTCTTAAATTAGGAGAATAATTAAACACCGATTGTTTCTTGTCCTTTCCGACATTCGGACCAACAAGATTCACAGTAGAGGAACTCTGCGGTTGCAACGTCATACCTACATTGTAGGTTACCTTTGGATACCTTCCTTGCAGACTGACATCAATCTGATGATTGTTATATCCATTCTCCACCTTACTACTCAAGGAATCGATATAATTTGTAAGGTCTTCTTCATAGACATACGAATAAGAATTGGAATTTCTGTGTTGATAACGGTATTTGAATTGCAAAAAATGTTTTTTGAACACAGGTTCTGTATAAGAAGCCTCAACGTAATATGTTAAGTTGTTGCTATTCTTATCCGTATAACGATTAGTCAGCAAAACAGAATCAATCTCATTCTCTTCCTCTTGCGTATAAAAACGGGTATCCGACCAACTGTTCTGATTAGACGGTGAATATCCATACGTCATGCCTGCACTAAAAGAGAGGTTTCTTCCTGTCTTATTCAGTTTCCTGACGAGACGAAGCGTCGAGTTGAAAAGAAGTCTGTCACTCTCCAATGTTTTCGCAATGTTTTTTTCATTGTTCATAACACGGAACGTGTTGTAATTCTGTGTTTCAGTCTCTGTATTGGTGTTAGCATGAGCGTAAGACAGACTAGGACGGAAAAGAATGGTCGTCATTGTGTCTGGATTCCATTTAAAGCGGAAGTTTGTTGATACATCATCACCTTTTTTTTGCGATGTCTCATGATCATTTCGATACGTTGTTCCACTGGTACGGAATGTCTCCTTCTTACTAGTCTTTTCTATCTCGTTTTTCGTATGTTTGTATTGTACATTTCCTCCATATTCATACTGTTTGCTTTTATCTTTTGCGAATGTTATTCCCACCACATCGGATGTAGTTATACCATTCCCGTTTCTATTCTGTCCTCCTCCTGAAGCGTCTTCAGCAAATCCAGAATTATTAACATTGTTCATAGACCCAATGAAAGAAAAGTTCTGGTTATCTTTAAATCGGCTGATATTAGCACCTAATCCATATCGAACATCCGGATCAGCTTCATATAAATCATGTCCGGCACCACCATATAGCTGCCCCATCCAACCTTTCTTCATTCCTTTTTTCACTGTGAGATCCAAAACAGCCTCATCATCGTCATCATCCACGCCAGTCAGTTGCGAAGCATCACTTTTTTTATCGTATGTCTTTATATTCTCTACCATATTAGCCGGCAGATTCTTTAATGACATCTGTGGATTATCCGAGAAGAAGTCACGTCCATCCACCAAGATCTTTTTTATCTCTTTACCGTTCACCACCAATTTACCATCTTTAGACAATTGTGCGCCAGGCAGTTTCTTCACAAGGTCTTCAAGCATGGCACCATCAGCCACACGAAAAGCATCCGCATTATACACTAAGGTATCTTCCTTCACCACAACTGGGGTAGCTGCAGCCAGAATCTTCACTTCATCCAACATCACCTTATCAGCGGCCATTCGCACACGTAACGGTTTGGCATCCACCTCCTTCACCATCACTTTACGATAAGAGGTGACATACCCCATAAAGGAGGTTCGCAACAGATAATTCCCTTCTTCTACATTATTTATAGAAAAAGATCCTTCTGCATCACACACCTCGCCTTTCACCATAGACGAATCAGAAACACTAAGAAGCTCAACAGTTGCATACGGCAACACTCCATTATCCTCTTTATCAACAACCGTTCCCACTAAATTTGCTGAGTAAAGAGAGATAGATAGAAAAAGAAAAAAAACAGAACTAAGTAAACGCACTATTCCCAAAAAATTAAAAACTGCTACAAAAATAAACGTTTTTGACAATACAAAACTTATCATTGATTGAAAAAAAATAGACTTTTTCCCGTTTTTTATAGTTTATTAGGAAATTTTTGTATATTTGTCGGTTGAAAGCCATATGCTTATTTAGAGATAGTAAACGTAAATAATAACCATTATTATATTTGAAAATCATGAAAAATAAAGTATTAGCATTATTAGCAGCTACTGCTTTTTGCACAGTCCCCGCTGTTTCGCAAGAAATTGCAACGTGGGAGAATTTCTGCAAAAGTGCGGTTACATTCACCTTTGATGATGGAGGATGGGAAGACAATGGTCACAAATATGCCGACGGAGTACTTTCCAAAGCAGGATTACCTGGAACCTTCTACGTCATTACCAATAACATGTCAAACAGTTGGGGAACCTACAAACAATTTGTAGCACACGGATCCGAAATTGGTAGCCACGGAGCATCTCACAACAAAGATGCAACAGGAAACGAATTACAATCGTCAAAAAGTGCAATAGAAAATAACATTGGCAATGGATATAAATGTCTGACCATCGCTTACCCTGAGTGTAAAAATCCCGGACAATCTGTTCTACAATACTATATTGGAGGACGTACTTGTTCTGATACCAGAGCGAATTCAAGTAATCTGTCCGATTTCACCAGCATTCAAAGTGATATGTGCGGTACTCAAGGGACCAACGACGCAAAGACATTTCAAAGCCGCATCGAGGGTGCCAATGGAGGTTGGATGGTCTTTTTGATTCACGGATTCGATAAAAATCACTCAGGTGATTATTCCGTAACCCACGAATCAGCGTTCGAAGGAGCTGTTGATTTCTTAAAAAACAACAAAAGCACCTATTGGACATGTACTTTCCGCGATGCGTGTATGTATATACAAGAGCGTAAAAACGCAACATTCAGAAAAATCGCTGGAGACAACTCAAGCGAGACATACTCGTTGACCCTCAATTCAAGTCTTACTCAAAACAAAGTTTGCGACTGGGATTACCCATTGTCTCTCCGTGTGCCAATGCAAGAGGGATGGGCAAACCTAACAGTAACTCAAAACGACAACGAACTTGAATTTGAAGAGAAAGATGGCTATGTTTATTTCAAAGCCGTACCAAACGGAGGAGATATTGTTGTTGGTTCAGGCCAACCAGCTGTACCAGATCCTGAGTTCACTATTTCTGTTGATAAAGCAGACAAATACTGCAAAGACTCTACTTACAAAGTAACATGGACTGCCTCAGGTGATTTCAATGACAGAAC
>JBGUIU010000188.1:0-1975 GCA_045113275.1 Paludibacteraceae bacterium | reverse complement strand
GCATCGAATGAGTATGAAATTATGATTAATAACCTCCGAGATTCTTATAATGATCGAGCATACACCCGAAAAGCTGTAACCATTTACAAAAATATTATGGAACGCCTTTCGGATGCTGATAAGAAGAAAGAGTTCTATTTGCAACTTGAGGAGCACCATTGTCTGTATACATATTCTGCAACAAAAGAGAATGTTCTCGCTTTAGATGATTATGTACGACCTCTTTATGACGAAACGCATAAGGCTCCATCTCGTAGAAAACGGATAGTTGATTTTAACCAAGGAATAGATTCTCGCTTAATCACGGATAAGAATATGAAAAAACTATCTGAGATTAACATTTCTCCTCTCAGGATTGCGTTTGATCACTGGAGCTTGCGAGACATATATGAACGTTCCATCCGAATAGCCGTCAACAACGGCATAAAGAGTCTATCAAACTATTTGCTCTATAATTTTGAAGATAAGCCGGAAGAACTATATTATCGGTTGAAAATGAACGTTGATTTATGCGAAGAATTAGATGCAAGCATCTATTCGTTTCCAATGAAGTATCACCCAATTAACGATAAGGAGTTTTTCAGTAATCGTGATTACATTGGAAAGCATTGGAATAGAAAATTCATACGTGCAGTACAGGCAGTTTTAAATTCAACCAAAGGTAAAATCGGAAAAGGCAAGGACTTTTTTGAAGAAGCCTTTGGGCGTGATGTAGATGAATTTTATAAGATTCTTTGGATGCCTGAAACTTTTATTATTTATCGTCGAATATATGATAAAGAATTGAGAAACAGATTAGCTGATAGATACACAAAGATAACACCTCAAGATTGTAATTTAGCAAACGAATGGTGGGAAAAGTTTAAGAATTTATCGCCGGAGAAATCAAAATTAGCTAAGTCAATTATAGCTCTCAACAAATTCAAAGAGGGCGAATTTGAGTGTGGTGATCAGGAGGTTTTAAGCGTTCTTTCTTACTATCAAATAATGAGAAAAGAAGCGGAAAAATAACAAATGTATTGACTACATAACACATATATTCATACGTTCCAAATAAATATTTATACCCTATTATACCCTTGACTATTTTTGGTAAAGAGGGTATAATAGGGTATAACTATTATCGGAGGTGTTTTTAATGGAGCATACCGAGCTTTTGAAAAAAATTGACGAACTTGAACGTGAGATTGCGCTTTTGCCGAGCGGTAGCATTGCCGTAAAGCGGATAAACGATAAAGAATACTACTATCACCGTATCAATGAGAACGGCAAGCGTCGGGAAACGTATGTTGATTTTGATGATGTTGATGAATTGCGCACGCAGATCAAAAAGCGCAAGGCTTTAGCGAAAGAGTTGAAAGAACTGAAACGTCAGCTTCCCAAGACTGCCAAACCAAAAAAGGCTGAACTTCAATTCTCAACATATGTACGCGTCAGCGAGCAGCTCGACAGCATGGCGGCGACGGTTGCGAAATACAAAAAACGCGCTTGCTACACCGCAATTCACGACTATGTTTTTGGCGAGCAGCAGGACAAGGTTTTTATTCTTTACGGACTGAGAAGAACCGGAAAGACAACCTTGATTCGGCAGATCATTCTGAATATGCAGCCCGAAGAACGGCAGAAGGCGGCGTTTATTCAAATCAAATCGTCCGACACTTTGTCCGATATTAATGCTGATCTCAAAACCCTCGAAGCACAGGGATTTAAGTACGTCTTTGTGGATGAAGTAACCCTGATGGAAGATTTTATCGAAGGTGCAGCATTGTTCTCGGATATATATGCGGGCAGCGGCATGAAGCTTGTCCTTTCGGGAACGGACTCGCTGGGTTTTATCTTCACCAAACATGAGCAGCTTTATGACCGCTGTATCATGCTGCATACCACCTTTATTCCGTACCGCGAGTTTGAAAACGTTCTCGGCATTAGTGGCATTGACAACTATATCCGCTATGGCGGCACGATGAGCATCAGC
>JBGUIU010000187.1:0-3778 GCA_045113275.1 Paludibacteraceae bacterium | reverse complement strand
CTATTATGGGAATAACTAAATGGTTTGTAAACAATCTGAATACAGAAGAGCGGAATCTTACACGTGATCTTATCTCTGTAGCAGTCGCTGACGGAGAGTTTGTTGGTGAAGAGCATGAGGTCATTATTGAGATTTGTAAAGAGGAAGGTATGTCTTATACTGAGATCATGGACGCCATTCGCGGTACCGACGACGTCGCCGGGTTCGTGGAAATCGACACCCTCGAGGAAAAGAAAGATTATATCCTCCACCTCATTGAAGTCATGTCGTCGGATGATGACTACCCCTCGCTAGAAGTACATGTTATCGAATATATCGCCAAGAAGATGGGCATCACCCCCATGCAGATATTATCATTCGTCATGGACGACATCGAAGACGGCAATATTCCCAAAGACGAAGGCTTCGATATCATCAACAACTTCGTCAGGTATTTCACAATAATAGGGAAATAAGTTATGAGCAGCATTATCACACGATTTCTAGATCAGGTCACAGAACCACAGTTTAAACTGGCCCGTGACCTGATGGCCATGGCCATGGCTGATGGCGAAGTAACTTTAAAGGAAATTGAGGCAATTAGGGACATCTGTCAAATCGAAGGTATAGAAGAATCGCATCTTATGGAATGTCTTCAAGGCAACTATGAACATATTCGCTCCGAATTGCCCCGCACAGACAAGGAGCGTAAAAAATATCTGGCAAACCTCATCCTCGTTATTGGAGCGGACGAGTACTGCGCCCCGCAAGAGATTTATCTCTTCCAAATCATAGCCGGCAGGCTTGGTTTGAACCAGATGCATGTCATCTCCCTCTTCTTGACCTATACATCTGGCTCATTCTTCAAAGGCGATGCCGCTAACAAGATTACACAGAGTTTCATGAAAAACTATATTGACCCTCTCTACAAATATCATGCAGACAACATCAAGCACATCCGTCTGATGTACGACACGGTTGGCAAATATACCGAACGTCTTCAGGATGTCCAGGCAGATCGCGAACAATTAAGGCAGAACCTCATGAAAGTCACCAAGTTCTTGCTCGAGAACCAAATCTTGGTCAAAGAGTTCGCTAAAGTGAGTATCAATTTTGAAGCGTTATTGAAATCAGAAGAAAATAAAGCACTAATGAAGTTTTTTTAATTTGCATTATGAAAGAAATACTAACATATATCAAAGAAAACAAATACAAACATGTTGTGATTTTGTATGTGATTTTTCTACTAAACATCTTCATCCCACTTTCTCCTATAAATATAAATCGTGTTGGAATATGTCTATTAGCTTTTGTAATTTGTGAAACTATATTGTTCATATACAACAATTGGAGCACAAATATGCGGTATTTCGATTTACGCATTTCATCTAACGCAATCATGGTGCTTATGTGGGTAGGAATTGCCATCTTGTGTTGGTTTGCCATAAGTTTAGGTATTATTCTTTGTTTTGATATTCCCACAGGTGATAAAGACATGGCACCCTTGGGATTCACATACATGCTTATAACTGATCCCGGAACCATTTTAGACAGCTTCAAAGATGGAGAAACTCCTCGTATTTTAATACCACTACTATGCCTTATCTCATTCATTGGTTTCATCCTAGTATGCGGCATAATGATCTCTGTTTGTTCAAACTTTATTCAACGCCGTGTCGATGATTACAAAAATGGCATCATACGCTATAAACATCTCAAGGACCATATTGTCATCATTGGTTTTGATGAGATTATGCCATCCCTGGTCAGGCAGAAATGTGAGGAATATAAAGAGTCAAATAACAAGATTCTCATCCTAAGCAAAAAAAACAGCAAACAAGTAAGAGAACAGATTAATTCCATGATCAAAAAAGAGGATCAGGAGCGAATCGTCGTTTATTGTGGAAGGCGAGATTCTATGGAAGAACTTGAAAAACTAGACCTAAAAGAAGCAAAAGAGGTATATATATTAGGTAATCGAGAAAATGAAGGTCATGATGCTTTGAATATTGACTGTCTTGTGAAAATGAGAAAAATAATTGGGAAAAGGCAAGATGGAGAATCCAAGATTCCCGTAACAGTAATGTTCGACAATTACGCCACGTTTGCAGCTTTTCAGTCCTCAGATTTGTCTAAGAAATGGAGAGAGTCTTTCAAATTTAAGCCATTTAATTTCTATGAATACTGGGCACAAAAGGTGATTATTGATCATAGCTATAACGAAACTGATGAAGATGAAACAAACAAAGAAGACCAGAACAAGTATCCAAGAATAGAAGGCGAAGAGCCTCTTCAAAATACCTGTGATACTGTTAACATCATTATTTTCGGCATAACATCAATGGGTGTTGCAATTGCCACTCAGGCAGCTCACTATCTCCATTTTAGCAGAAAAAGCAGAAAAGAAGATATAAGCATACGAAAAAGCCGCATAACCTTTATCTGCAAAAAAGCCAGAAAAGAAATGAATATGTTCTATTCTTTATATAGTAATTTCTTTGAAATACAATCATCATACTTCAGAGATTTCATTGATGGAGATGGTGAAGAGGAGATAATACCTCCTACCTATTTTTCTGGTAAGGATGCCGATTTTCTGGATATTGAATTTGAGTTTATAAATGGCGAGTCATATCATCCCGGTGTTAGAGACTATTTACGAAAATTAGCAATGGATAAACAACGTCGTCTCTCCATTTTTATTTCTACTGGGAACGACAGAAGAGATATCAATATCGGCATGAGTTTACCCGAAGAGCTTTATTATAAAGAAGAGAACAATATTATACCTATTTTCGTTCATCAAAAGAAATCTGGCGAGCTCCTTAGTTTGCTACATGATATTTCCAACGAGAAGTTCAAGAACGTATATCCATTTGGAATGATTGATACAAAGTTGGTTTTTACTCCTAAGAATTTACTAAGAGCACAGCTACTCAATCAATCCTACTCAGGAGGGCTTGAAGTTGATAATGTTATAACGGAAGCCAAAAAGAATTGGGACGTACTAAATCCGGCTTTACAATGGTCTAGTATATATTGTGCTAATTCTAATGAACTTAAATTAAGGGAATTTAAACTCACAGAAATAAAAGATTCAGAAGAATCAACAGAACGCATCAAGGAAAATCTCGAAGAATTATGTAGAATAGAACAAAACAGATGGAATGTCGAGAAATTATTGATGGGATTTAGGAAGCCGCATCAAGAAGAACAAGATATAATTAATAATGATAGAGAAAAGAATTGTGGAAATATAATGTGTGATGCTTATAAGCGCAAATATATACATGATTTAATACGTCCATACGATCAACTTGCATCTGTAAAATGGAGCATAAGAAAAGGTGAAGAAAAAATAGAGAAAGATGCATCTCGCACAAATCAAGATATGATACTGAGTATTCCTAAAATTGAAGAAATAATAGAAGGGAAAAAGAACCAGGCAAGACAGATTGCTCCGAGTAAGAATTAAACTACCCGGAGCAATGCTAACACCTTCGTTATTTGCTAAGTTTTAAATCTTCATACAACTCATATCCTTTAGTAGCATAATCGGGGTCCAAGTCTATTATACGATCCATCGCCTTATAGGCTTTCTTTTTAATAAAAGGATAGTTGTCATGCAAAGAGTAGTATAACCCTATTATATTATGAATTGCTATATTATCAGGATGACGAATTAGTTCTATGTTCAGATATGGGACAGCGGGACTGTAGATAATAATTGAAAAGTATACCACCATAATAATCGAAAAGTATACCATCCAATCAGAGCTCTACGTTATAAAATTGTTGC
>JBGUIU010000186.1:0-13310 GCA_045113275.1 Paludibacteraceae bacterium | reverse complement strand
GGTCCCAAGGGTTGGGCTGTTCGCCCATTAAAGTGGCACGCGAGCTGGGTTCAGAACGTCGTGAGACAGTTCGGTCTCTATCTGTTGCGGGCGTTGGAGATTTGCGCGGTGCTGACACTAGTACGAGAGGACCGTGTTGGACCGACCTCTGGTCTGCCAGTTGTGCCGCCAGGTGCACCGCTGGGTAGCTAAGTCGGGGACGGATAAGCGCTGAAAGCATCTAAGCGCGAAGCCAGCCGCAAGATTAGATCTCCCTCGAGGGCCGTCGAAGACTACGACGTTGATAGGACGCAGGTGCAAAGGTGGCGACATCAAAGCCGAGCGTTACTAATAGCCCGACAGACTTTCCCCTCCGAGGCATCTCGTACCGTATGTAGGTTTCCTTCCTGCACTGTCAAACGTCCGAGGAAATTCGGGCGGCTATGGCGGCGGGGCCCCACCTCTTCCCATTCCGAACAGAGAAGTTAAGCCCGCCATCGCCGATGGTACTGCACACCAGTGGGAGAGTAGGTAGCTGCCCTTTTTTTACAGAGTCCTTCCGGTTCAACACCGGGGGGACTCTTTCTTTTTATCTGCCAGATATCATACTTGTTGGCCTAATCTTATGGCTCTGATGCTAAAAACAATGCTTGTTTTGTAAAAATGTAATTTTTTTAACTAATAAAACGCATATATATTATTAGAATTTTTTATATTTGGTTGAAATTTTGTTTTAGGTTAGGGGAAGTTCTTAATATGCTTTTGTATGAAAAAGATTTTTTATGTAGTAGTTATGCTACTGGTGGGTGCAGTAACAACTCTGCAGGCACAGGATATGACACAATCGGAAGACGTAATGGCAGATATAATAGAACCTTTTGTAGATTACAAAGGTCCAAAGCCTTTAACGGATTTTGTGATAGCTATTTTGGTTCAAGAGGATTTAGAGAGCGCATATTTTGAAAAATAATAACACAATAATAGCATACAATCATAACACACAATTGATATAATGGGTTTTATAAAACCATCGAAGACTCGTTTATTAAAAAAAGTGAAACAATAATTCCAATCATCATGAAAAAAATTTTATTTCTCATTGTCTGCAGTATCATGATTATAGGCGGCTGCAAGGAAAATCAAACCACCGGTGGATCATCAAATGTTGACTCTCTTAAGACTGGCTCTATGTCGGACGGAGTTGTTTCAGTAACGAATTCAGTGAAACATACGGTTGAGTATATAACTCAGCGTATCGACTCAATTTATGATTATAAGGAAGACAATGATTTTTGTTCTGCTAATTATTTAGAGCTTGACGAGATAGCTTCTGCCTATAGTAAAGATTTGGGGTATATCTATTTGGATTACGATCATTGGACTGGAGGAAATGATATAGACGAACAATGGAGTTATACCGTTAAGGAGATAAAGATTATTTCTGATACAAAGGCTATTGCAGATATTCTTATTCATAATTTTAAGGATCAGCAGGTCATTTTAGATTTGGTTTTTGAACGGGATGATTGGTATGTGGATGATTTCTACACTTTCTATACAGATAATAAGGGAACGTATAAGTTAAGTGAGAAGAAAAAGATAGGTGATTTCATCGCTCAATGTGCTCAGATTGTCATAGCAGATAAATATGATAAGGTTTTTTCAATCAATAAATATATTAAACGAATGAATGAACAAACGTGGGATAAGACACCTTTGACGGAGTATGCTTTGATGGATATTGATCACGATGGAAAGCCAGAGGTATGCACACGTAACAAGGAAGATGGCTATGTGGCTGTTTTCTCAATAATGGATGATACACCTACTCTGATGATTGATTCAAGAGGAGTTGAAGAACTGCAGTTTTACAACCATTGCATATCATCAGTAGGCAGTTGTGGTCCTGGATGTACTAGATACTCTTATTGTCCTATAAAAAATAGTAAGGCGGTATATAAGTATAGTTGTTGTGAAGTATATGAAGTGGATGTCCTGAAGGAGGCTTCATATAAATTAAATGATAAAGAAATAACAAAGGAAGAGGCTGACAAGTTAAGTGTGACATGGCATTTTGGAGAGCCTATTGAGATTGAGCCAAAATGGCAACCTATACAATAATATGTTATAGTTCGGAAACACAAAACAATAAGTCTTAACACCAAGTTAAGTGATTGTTATGATATGATAAAGTCTGGGCAACGTTCTGTCGCTCAGACTTTATTATGTCTCTTTTGGATGGTTTACGAAATTTAAATACTATGTTGCGTTAAATTTTTTCAATGTTGGTATTGTCCAAAATCATGATAAAATTCACAAAAAAGAAAAATAAGCACTGATAGGACAAAGAAAAAATCGATACTTAATTCAAAATTTCCTAATTTTACAAAATCAAATTTAATACATTTTTAAGTTATTCAATAAAGGGGTGTTTTATTACAGACAAGTTCCTCATTTTAGTATTTTATGAAACGAATTATTAAGTTAGCAATTATCTGTGTCGCCATTGCCGGGGTGGCAATTGTTTCTGTGCATGCCTTTCAAAGAGGTAGCTCAAGCATAACTTCGATTACAACTCGTCCGTCAAATTGGGCAGAACCGATCAAGCTTGCGGGTGTTCCCAACCTACATAAGGTCACAGACAATCTATACCGTAGTGCGCAGCCGACGTCTGAGGGGATGTCAAATCTTGCAAAACTCGGTATAAAAACGGTTATCAATCTACGCGACAATCATTCAGACAAGGATGAGATAGGTGATTTGCCATTGAATGCGAGACGTATTGAGATATTCACGGCTAACATGAAGGATGAGTACGTAGAAGAGTTTCTATCAATTGTAAATGATACGAGTGCTGTTCCTGTCTTGGTGCATTGTCTGCATGGAGCTGATCGCACGGGAACGATGTGTGCGATGTACCGCATACTTTGTCAAGGCTGGACACCAGACGATGCAATAAGTGAGATGGAGAATGGTGGGTATGGGTATCATTCAATTTGGTCGAATATCCCTCGTTTCATCCGTAAGTCAGCTAAACGTTTTGAAGCTAAAATAAAACCTATAGAATAATAAAAAACAAAAACCACAACTGACTCTTCACAGAGTGATTGTGGTTACTATTTTAAAGTATAAATGTTTCCTGAGAACGAAATTATTTCGTGTTCTATTTAACGTTTACAAAGGTAAGGGATGTCTGGAAATCGTGAGGGATATATATGTTTCAATTAGGGTGTAATTATGTTTCAAAAGGTGAAAAATTCGATAGATTGGGAATTTTTTTCGAAAAAATGTGAACAAGGGTCAATTTATAAATTCTAAAATAACTACCTTTGTAAAAATAATACAACGAACAAGTTATTAATTGCCGAATGAAAGATTTAGTACTTGCCACGAATAATCCTCATAAGGTGGAAGAGATTCGGAACAAACTCGGAGCCTCTTTGCGAATTAAAACATTGAATGAGCTAGGATGTTACGATGATATTCCTGAGACATCTGGCACATTGGAAGGGAATGCTAGTCAGAAATCACATTATTTGTTTGACAAGTATGGATGTAATTGTTTTGCGGATGATACAGGATTGGAGGTAGAAGCCTTGAATGGTGCGCCTGGAGTATATTCTGCACGCTATGCTGGGGAAGAGAAAGATTCTGAGGCTAACATGAAAAAATTGTTGGAGCAGTTGGAAGGTAAAGAGAATAGGAAAGCTCGTTTCCGTACTATTATATCGTTAATCTGGGAAGGGAAAGAGTATCTTTTCGAAGGAGTTGTCGAAGGGAAGATACTGACAGAGAAGCATGGAACAGAAGGATTTGGATATGATCCTATTTTCCAGCCAGAAGGTTACGATAAATCATTTGCTGAATTATCTATGAATGAGAAGAATAGCATAAGTCATAGAGGTAGAGCTGTAGAGAAACTGCTGCAATTTTTAAAAGAGGAACTTTAAAATCAATCAATAGAATATAAACGTATGAAAAGATTCTTTTATTTGATTTTTATATGGATATGTGTCATGACTGTTTCTGCACAGGAAATGGGGTCGTGGAAGACTTTTTTCAGCTATGGGGGTGTGGAAAAGGTCATTCAGTCAAATGATAAGATATATGCATTAGGAAATGGAGTACTTTTCTCTGTTAATAAGAATGATGAGAGCATAGAGACATATACAAAGATGAATGGATTGTCTGATTGTTATATCTCTCAGATGAATTATAACGAGAAGATGGATGCGTTAGTGTTGGTATATGACAATGCGAATATTGATATTGTGAAGAAATCGTATGTCAGCAATATATCAGATTTTAAAAGGAAAGATATAGGAGGAAAGGTGGTAAATAGCATTACTTCGTATGGCGAATATACCTATCTTGCGTGTGATTTGGGAATTGTAGTGGTGGATATAAAGAAAGAAGAAATAGCTGACACCTATGTCATCGGGGATGAGGGTGATTATTTAGCCGTATATAAGCTAGAGATTCTGAATGATACGATATATGCGCAGACGCCCAAAGACATTAGAAAAGCCTCTATCCATAACAGAAATTTAGCTGATTATGCGCAATGGGAGATAGTGGATATAGAGAATGTCTCCTCAATTGCAACTTTCAAAAATAAGTTGGTGGTGGTGAAGAAGGACTCTATTTATGTGAAAGAGGATGATTCATTAAGAGCGATTTTACCTATTCATGATTTTAAATCAATCTCTGTAGGGGAAGATAATTTGATTGTAACACTTTCGGATACGCTTATTAATATTGACAGTCAGTTTGCATTAAAGGAGTATGTGACAGCTCCGTATAGTAAAGATGCTGTCTATTATGCATCGACGAAAACCTACTGGGTAGCGGGGGCGGCATCATTTGCGGATAATGTTTATCATATATCCAACTTGCTCAAGTATCAGTATCAGGTCTTGGCTGATAAGATAATTCCTAATGGGATGTATGCGCACTCTGTAGCGTTTGTGAAGTATCAATACGGTATGTTGATAACAGGTAGTGGTGGTCCGTTTGATATGCCTCGTGATAATCCTGGTGTACTTCAGATTTTGGAAGATGGGGAGTGGTCAATCATCAAAGGACCAGATTTTGAACCAGGTGTTACCATAAGAGAAAACTCAAGTTTTGTGGATGTATTGGATGCAATTGTGGATCCAACAGATCATAAAAGAATTTATGTGGCCACTTGGCGATCCTTGTTTGAAATGTATGATAAGAAACCTTATCGTCAATATTGGACAGAAAATTCTTCACTCGGAAATTCGGGCTCCCGAATATTGGTGGACGGTTTGTGTTTTGACTCAGATAATAATCTGTGGATGACGAATATGGTAACGCCTAATGGATTGTCTGTTCTAAAAAATGATGGTACATGGCAGTCTTTTTATTACGAACCATTGGATAATCTAGGAACCATCAAGGAGACCTTTATCAGTTCAACAGGTTTGATGTGGATTCTTCGTCCTCGTTTCTCTGTCGGAACGGGAGTCTTTGTTATTGACCAAAAAGGAACACCATTTAATTCCAATGATGACAAGACCCATTATTATGGCTCCTTTACAGATAAAGATGGTAATGTGTTGAATCCTAATGCTGTTCGATGTATCGCTGAGGACAAGAACAATGCGATATGGATTGGAACCAGTGTGGGACCGCTTATTGTAAACAAGCAATCGGATATATTCAATGCTGATTTTAGATTTGATCGTATAAAAATCACCCGTGAAGATGATGCTAATTATGCAGATTATTTGTTGAGCAGTGATCAAATCAATGCGATTGTGGTAGATGGTGGTAACCGTAAATGGATTGGTTCGGCAACATCTGGTGTTTATCAGCTTTCGGAAGATGGTAAAGAGACGTTAGTGCATTTCACGACAGATAATAGTCCGTTGACCTCTAATTCAATTATTGATATGGCGATGAATCAAGAAACAGGTGAACTTTATATCGCTTGTTCCAATGGTTTGTTCTCATATATGACCAACTCAACGACTGCCTCAAGTGATTATTCTAATGTCTATGTTTATCCTAATCCTGTGACACCTGATTTTGAGGGAATGATC
The DNA here is from genome assembly GCA_045113275.1 of Paludibacteraceae bacterium. Lineage (GTDB taxonomy): Bacteria > Bacteroidota > Bacteroidia > Bacteroidales > Paludibacteraceae > UBA1181. Next base: position 7,263 of record JBGUIU010000186.1, on the reverse strand, counting down.
ACGGTGAATGGACTAGTAGAAAATAGTCTTGTCCGAATTGCCGACGTAGAAGGAAATGTTATCTTTGAGGATTATTCTAATGGAGGAACATTTGTATGGAACGGTCATAATAGATTTAATGAGAGGGTTGCGACAGGTATTTATTATATATTTGCTGCCCAAGAAGATGGATCTATGAAGATGGTGACAAAATTGGCCTTTATACATTGATTTTTTATTCTTGAATATATGAAAATAGAGAGCTTGGCATCCATTCATCAGACAGCAAAAGAATTTATTGCTGCCATGGGAGAGAAGAAAGTATTTCTGTTTTATGGCTCTATGGGAGCAGGTAAAACCACTTTCATTCGTGCCATATGTGAGGAGCTGGGTGTGAAGGAAAGCATTAACAGTCCTACATTTGCTATCATTAATGAGTATAAATCAGACGTTGGTGAACCTATCTTCCACTTTGATTTTTATAGGATTAACAAGGAGGAGGAGGCCTTTGATTTCGGTTATGAAGATTATTTTTATAGTGGAAATCTTTGTTTTGTTGAATGGCCGGAGAAAATAGAAAATCTCCTTCCTGAGGATGCTGTGAAGGTTACCATTCAGGAACTTCCAGATGGTTCTCGTGAGGTGATGCTTGAATAAAATAAGATTATTACATGAACATTGGTTTCGACGCTAAACGCGCTTTTTGCAACTCTCGTGGATTGGGTTGTTATAGCAGGGATGTGATACGGATTTTATCGGAATACTTTCCTGATAATAGGTATCTTCTCTATACGCCGAAAATCAAAGAGACGATAGATGTTCCTTATAAGGAGTCATGTTGTCGGGTGAAGTCGCCCACAGGTATATATTCATTCGGTCTGATGTCTGCCTTATGGCGCACACGAGGTATCTGTTCTGACATTCAACGTGATGGTGTAGAGCTGTATCACGGATTGAGCCATGAGTTACCTTATGGTATTGAAAAAACAGGGGTTCGAACAGTGGTTACCATGCATGATCTTATCTTTTATAAAAATCCTGAGTTGTTTCCTTGGTTTGACCGTTATTCATTTCGAAAGAAATATTTACATGGTGTACATACGGCTGATCGTATCATTGCGATTAGTGAGGAGACGAAGAAGGATCTGATAAATTGTTTGGGAGAGAAAGAAGATCGAATAGATGTGGTTTATCAGGGGTACAGTCCTGTGTTTCGCCAGCCTGTAACAGATGAGCAGATGCTTAGGATAAAAACGCAATATAATCTTCCAGATCATTTTATGTTGATTGTTTGTGCGATTGAACGTCGCAAGAATCATGAGTTGATTCTTCGTGCTATGCGTAATCCTGAGGTTGACATACCATTGGTTGTTGGAGGTAATCCTTCAGAGTACAAGGATAAACTGATGGAGATGATTCATGCGTATCATTTGGAGAACAAAGTATATTTCATAGGTCATGTTGCAACCGAGGATCTTCCAGCCTTGTATAAACTGGCCGATTTGTTTGTCTATCCATCTTTATTCGAAGGATTCGGTCGTCCGATATTAGAATCGCTTGTGATGGGAACACCGGTTATTACAAGCAAAGGAAGTTGTTTTCAGGAGACGGGCGGTGATTCTGCACGATATGTTTCGTGTGACGATGCAGATGAAATGGCAGAGGCTATACTGTCTATTCAGCGAGATGATGAGTTGCGAAAAAGCATGATAGAAAAAGGGTATCAGCATGTATCTAATTTTTCTGACGAGGTGATTGCTGAGAATCTAATGAAAACCTACAAAAAAGTAATGTGATTATGATAGAGATAATTGAAAAGACACTTCAGACGATAGGCATCCAAGAACTCAATGAGATGCAGGTTGCATCATTGAAAGCCAATGAGTCAGGACGTGATGTTTTACTGCTTTCTCCTACGGGCTCAGGAAAGACCTTAGCCTTCTTGTTGCCGTTGCTTCGGCAGCTGAAGCTGGATGTTGTAGGTATTCAGGCATTGGTGATTGCTCCTTCGCGCGAACTGGCTCTGCAGATTGAAGAGGTGTTTAGATCGTTCAAGTCAGATTTCAAAGTCTTATGCTGTTGCGGCGGACACTCATCGGAACAAGAAAAGAAATCATTATCAGATAACACACCATCTTTGTTGATTGGTACGCCAGGTAGATTGTTAGATCATATTCAACAAGGGAATATAGATCCGGCGACTATCCGTTATCTTGTGTTGGATGAGTTTGATAAGGCATTGGAACTGGGATTCCAAGATGATATGTCAGATATTATCTCTCATCTTTCAGGATTAAAGAAGAGAATGCTTCTTTCAGCAACGCGTTCGGAGGAGATTCCTTCATTTGTAAAGATTCACAATCCGATGGTGTTGGAGTTCTTGGGCGAGAATGGACAAAAAATTAATTTGACCCGATACATCGTTCATTCTCCTGTTAAGGATAAACTGGAGACCCTGATGAAGTTGGTTTGCCAGATAGGAAATGAACCTACGCTTATATTTGTCAATTACCGTGAATCAGTTGAGCGAGTAGCTAACTATCTTCGAAAAAAGGGAGCGAATTGTAAGATGTTTCACGGAGGCATGGAGCAAGATGATCGAGAGAAGGCGTTGTTTCAATTTAAGAGTGGAACATCCTATCTTCTGGTATCGACTGATTTGGCAGCACGTGGATTGGATATGTTGGAGGTTAAACATGTGATTCATTATCACTTGCCTGTTAATCAGGAAGCATACACACATCGCAATGGACGTACGGCACGTATGTTTGCAGAGGGAAGTGCGTATATTATACTGCATGGAGAGGAGTCCTTGCCTGATTATCTGTCAGAGAGTGATTTCACGGACTATCCATTGAGTGATAATCCACCAGCATTAAAACCTTCAGCTTGGGCATCCCTTTATATAGGAAAGGGAAAAAAAGAAAAGATAAGCAAAGGAGATATTGCTGGATTTTTGATGAAGAAGGGTCTATTGGATAAGACGCAGATCGGGCCTATCGAAGTGCATGATAAGTGTTCGTATGTATCGGTGAAACGAGAAGAACTGGCGCCACTTATCAAACGGATTCGGAATGAGAAGATAAAAGGTATAAAAACAATTTTTGAAGAAAGTAAATAAGGTGAGTTCTATAATTTCACCGTTTTAAAATAAATAGTATGAATTGTGGGTTGATAAACTTTTTCACGGAATGAATTTATAGAACCCACCATAAAAGGATAAAAGATATGAGTCAGCCTATTTCAATCACAAATGATTTCGCTTTATTGATCGATAAATTGAAAGATATTCGTCCTGCCAACACTTTTGTTTTAGTGGATACGAATACAAATGTATTATGTTTGCCACTTTTGAGAGAGAAGGTGAATATCCTTGATGATCATATTATATGCATTCCAGCGGGCGATGATAATAAAGGATTAGAATCACTTGCTTATGTCTGGCAGCAGCTTAGTGAGAAAGGGGCTACACGGAAGTCGCTCTTATTGAATGTGGGTGGCGGTATGGTGACAGATCTAGGAGGATTTGCAGCTTCAACATTCAAGAGAGGTATTGATTATATAAATATTCCGACCACTCTATTAGGCGCAGTAGATGCAGCTGTTGGAGGAAAAACAGGTATCAATTTCAATGGATTGAAGAATGAAATAGGAGTGATCAATCCAGCTCAAAGTGTCCTTATATATGTAGGGTTCTTCAAGACACTTTCTCAGGATAATTTATTCTCAGGTTTTGCTGAGATGATTAAACATGGATTGATATCTGACGAGACAGTATGGAAACATATCTGTAGTGCAGATATGGAGAACATCGATTATAATAAACTACCAGAGTTGCTATCTGAATCGATTTCCGTAAAGGAGAAAATCGTAGAAATAGATCCAACAGAAAAGAACATTCGAAAAGCGTTGAATTTCGGTCACACCATAGGTCATGCTTTTGAAAGTCGTGCCATAGAAAGAGGCGAAACGAAACTACATGGTTATGCAGTTGCCTGGGGAATGATTGCAGAATTATATTTATCGTATAAGAAATGTGGGTTCCCGAAAGATATCCTTTATCAGGCTATCACCCTTATTAAAGAAGGATATGGAGCTTTCCCAATCACATGTAAGGAGTATGATAGATTATATGAATTGATGACGCATGATAAGAAGAATGAAGTAAAAGACACGATCCTCTTTACGTTGCTGTCCAACATCGGAGAGGTAAAGATAAATACAGTAGTTGAGAAGCAGGAGATATTTGAGGCGCTTGATTTTTACTGTGATTCAGTGGGCATATAAAAAAGGAAAATATGAGTTTTGTAGTAAAGAAAAACGAATCCTTAGGTTCTTCTGTGCAGGTGCAGTTGCCGGCATCTAAAAGCATTAGTAATCGTGCTTTGATCATCAATGCGTTGAGTCGGTCGGACAAAGCAATCCGTAACTTGGCGAAGTGTGATGATACGGATGTGTTATTAAAGGCATTAAGTAGCAAGGACACCTCATTTGACATTGGTGCAGCGGGTACTGCTATGCGGTTCTTGACGGCTTATCTTTCCATGCATGAGGGTGTATGGAGCATTACTGGAAGTGAACGGATGAAACAGCGTCCTATTCAGGTCTTAGTAGAGGTGTTGCGTGAATTAGGGGCCAAGGTTGATTATATAGAAAAGGAGGGATTCCCACCTCTCAGAGTGGAGGGTGTGCAGATGCAAGGCGGTGAAATTGAGATAGAGGGGAATGTCAGCAGCCAATATATATCAGCACTTTTGATGATTGCTCCTATGATGAAGGAGGGATTGACGCTTCGTTTACGCGGAGAGGTTATCTCAAAGCCTTATATAGAGATGACCCTTCAGATGATGAAGGATTTTGGTGTATCGTCGGAGTGGCTTTCGGAGACTATTATACGTGTGCCACACAAGGAATATCTTCCCGTTGAATATGTAGTAGAAAATGATTGGTCGGCTGCATCGTATTGGTATGAGATGGTTGCATTGTCGGCTCCTGGACTGATCTGTTTCTTGCCACATCTTTATCAGGAGAGCTTACAAGGAGATTCGAAGGTCAAGGAGATTTATCGATCATTGGGTGTTCAGACAACCTTTGTGGAGGAGAACGGACAGAAGGGGATTAAGATTCAGAGATCGGATGTTGCCCCCTCTCATTTTGAATATGATTTCAGCGGACAGCCCGATTTAGCTCAGACGGTTGTGGTGACATGCTGTTGTTTGGGAACTACATTCCATTTCACTGGATTGCAGACCCTTAAGATCAAGGAGACTGACCGTATAGCAGCGTTGATTAATGAATGTGAGAAGTTAGGATTCATCTTGGAAGAAGAGGAAGAAGGCTCTCTCTCATGGAAGGGGAAGAGAACGGAGAAAGTGATGTTACCGAAGATTGCAACCTACAATGATCACCGTATGGCCATGGCATTTGCGCCAGCTTGTCTGGTGTTGGATGCATTGGAGATTGAACATCCAGAAGTGGTGAGCAAATCATATCCTGACTACTGGAAGGCTGTTGAGAAAGTTGTGAGTTCAGTTAGGAGTTAAGATTAAGCGTTAGGAATTAGTATTTTTGACGATTATTATATAATTTTGTAGTCTGATTTTTTAGAAAAAAGATGGCAAACAGTTTTGAAATGATTGCTAAGACCTTCCAAGGGTTGGAAGAGGTTCTTGCGAAAGAGTTGCAGGAGTTAGGAGCCGAGCAAGTTGAGGTTATTACAAGAGGCGTTCGCTTCTATGGTGACCAAGAGTTAATGTATAAGGCCAACTTCAAGTGTCGTACAGCTCTTCGGATTTTAAAGCCTTTTTACAAGTTTGAGGCAGGAGATACCGATGAGGTATATAATATTGTAAAAGCTTTTGATTGGACTCAATATTTAGATGCGAAGAAAACGTTTGCTATTGATGCTGTTGTGTTCTCTGACACATTCAAGCATTCTAAGTTCTTGGCATATAAAGTAAAGGATGCCATTGCTGATTTTTTCATGGAGAAATATGGTGAACGACCATCGGTCAGAATCACTAATCCCGATATACAATTAAACATACATGTTTATCAAGAGTGTTGCACCTTATCGTTGGATAGTTCAGGTGAGTCTCTTCATATGCGTGGGTATAAAGTTGAACAAACAGAGGCCCCTATCAATGAGGTATTGGCGGCTGGTATGTTGAAGTTAGCCGGTTGGGATGGACAGACTGATTTTATGGATCCGATGTGTGGTTCAGGAACAATTGCCATTGAGGCTGCTTTGATGGCACTTAATATAGCTCCTGGTATCTACCGTAAAGGGTTTGCATTTGAGAAATGGCCTGATTTCAACAAGGAGATATTGGAGGCTTTGTATGAGGATGAGTCGGAAGAACGTGAATTCAACCATATGATTTATGCTTCTGATATATCATCTGCTGCTTTGAGAATTGCTGAGGTGAATGTTAAGAGTGCGGGTATGAGTAAGTATATCACGTTGACACATCAGCCGTTCCAGGGAGTAAAACGTCCGGAGAACGAGACGATGATTATGTTTAATCCTCCATACGGAGAGCGTTTGAAGGTAGAAAGTTTGATGTCTTTATATGAAGAGATTGGAGCTAAGTTGAAGGCTGATTTCACAGACATGTCTGCTTGGATTATCACGGTTCCTTGTGAGGCGACTGATCATATTGGATTACGTCCATCAATCAAATATCATTTATTGAATGGCTCAATTGAGTGTGAATTCCGTAAGTATGATATGTTTAAAGGAAGACGTGATGATTATCTTAAGGAGCGAGCAGATAAGGAACAGGAGGAAGAAGCAAAATCGGTTGATGAGGTTGTCTACAATGACCGAAATGGAGTCTTCTTACGTCCTGTTGAAGATCGATGGAATCGAGAGATGAGCGAAGATGAGATGAGTGAATACAGACGTCGCCGTCATGAGACTTTTGCCAAACGAGAGTCATACGAACAACGTCAAAAGGAACGCGCAGAGCGTCAGAAAGAATACGAACAGAGAAGAGAACAACGTCGTATGGAGGACCGCGACAGAGGAGATCGTCGATTCCGTGATGATAGAAGAGATGATAGGAGAGACGACAGAAGAGATGATAGAAGAGACAATCGTCGTGGTGATGATTCCGATGGCAGAAGAAATTTCTCACGCAGAGAAGGACGTGGGGAAGGTCGCGAAGACAGACGTGACTTCCGTGGTAAATTTGATGACAAGAAAAAATTCAATCGAGGCAAATCAGAACGGGGAGGTATGAGAAAGGATTTCAAAGGACCTCGTCGATTCAGAGATGATGA
>JBGUIU010000185.1:0-10723 GCA_045113275.1 Paludibacteraceae bacterium | reverse complement strand
ACGTTATCTATATTCATACCTACGACGGGTGTACCCGACATTGAGCCGAATCCTCTGACGAAGATAGCTGAGGTCATACTCGATCCGAAATCTGGCATGTAAAAGTTAGGAGAGTGACCGCTGATATCTTTAATAGACTTCATTTCCCGATATTCCAGCTGTGTGCTGTTGAACGAGGTGAACGAGGTCGCTTGCTCTTGTAGAGACTTACTATCACGAAGGTTGGCAACAACGACAAATGTGCTGAGGAAGTGCATCACGGGATCGTCTGCAATTGTGTCTCCACTCGACAACCATTTGGCAAGGTCGGACATTGTAACTTCCCTGTAATTATAAACTTGTCCATTTCTGTATTCTGTCCAGCTTCGTAACGTATCTTTGGTTGCCTGTTCTTCATCGTTTTGTGCTTGGATAGAGAAAGAAAGTAGAAATGAAAGTGTTATTAGAATATATTTGTAGAAAATACTTTTTTTCATTATTGTCTATATCTGTTTGTTGTTTCAATAAATTACAAAAATAATTGAAGACATGAAAAAATCAAAAAAAAGAAGGAATAAATTTAGAAGAGATTCAATTGAAGAACGCATCTAGATGTGTTCTTGTCGGCAGATCTATAGTTAGTCGGGATAATATCTTGTATCTTATTCTATCTGTCTTAGCATACGATTAGCTGGATATCTTGTATAAAGACATCTTAGACCTTAGAAGTAAGGCCATACTTACAGTCGTGAGGCAATGTCAGAATTGCTCATGCTCCTTTCGATTGAGCTGTTCTCCCTGAATTCTGGTGTATCAATTAGGTGTATCCGTCTTAGGAATTAAGACATAGGTTCACGAGATGATAGATTTGACGATAAAGAGGAATATTACCAATAGAATTTTCCTCTTGGACATTTAGCTAGATCTATGACAAAGTCATATTCCATCTGTTGGTCGTGAACATCGATATAATATACTTGAGGCTTGAGGCCCTTTATTTTCGTTGTGATATCAAAGAAACACATGCATTTACCTCCATTTAAATCATATTGGAAGTATATTGAGATGGTATCACCATAAACATAAACTTCTGAATAAGGGTCTGCATCACAATCCATTAAGTTTAGATTTTTACGAATGATGAATCCTTCACCTTTATTCATGTCGAAATCGTATGACATGATTAGTTCCTCATTGTCATCGTTGAATTCTACCTCCTTATTATATTCTGCTTTGGTTTTACACTCGCTACAGCCTAAACATTCCCAATCTATCTTAGATTCGGTATTCTCTGGCTCATCTTTCTTGCATGAGAAAAACACCAAAATCAGTGATATAAGTGATAATATGACTCCTATGTATATTTTTTTGTTCATAATCTATATGTTTCCTTTGATATAAATACACCGTTGGCAAAAATACAATTATTATTTTAAATTATCGTTTTTCAGACATAAAATTTTTCAATTTTACGAAAAAAAAGGATTTGCTCATTTGATTTTTATGATAGAATGGAAATTAAGTAGAGGTAAATCATGAGGTGATGAGGGTGCAATATATGCTAAAAAATTATTTTTGCAATTTTTTTTTAGGCTTTTTGAATTGGTCATAAGAAATGTTTTTGTTTCTTTTGCAAACTGAATAGTTTTTCAAAAAAGTAAAAAAGTATAAACGGATATGTTAAAAAAGATTTTGTCAATATCTGGTAAATCCGGATTATTTGAACTTGTTTCTCAAGGCAAGAATATGTTGATAGTAGAGTCGTTGGTTGATCATAAGAAAGTACCTGCATATACGCATGAGAAGATACTTTCATTGGGTGATATTGCTATGTACACAGAAAATGGTGAAGTGCCTTTGGCAGAAGTGTTAATGTCGATGAAGAAAAAAGAGGAGGGGAAACCAGTTCCTATGAATCCTAAGAAAGCTGAATCAAAAGAGTTGACAGATTATTTGGCTTCTATTCTTCCTGATTATGATAAAGAGAGAGTTTATGCTTCAGATATTAAGAAGTTGATAACATGGTATAATATACTTATTGAATCAGGTAAGGATAATTTTGAGGAAGATCTTCCAAAAGAAGAAAAGGAGTCAAAGTAATTTGAATACCGAAAACGAATTGTAAATGCCCCCCGAGAGTTAAAAAACTTTCGGGGGGCATTCTGTTTGGCCATGAATAATACTTTTTTGTTTGTTTTATCGTTAAATGAATGAGAGTGATGTAATCTACAAAACTTTCTTAATAGAAACTTTTGTGATTTGGTAATCATTTTTTAATTTTGCAAAATCTATAAATATGAAAGAAAAGTGTACATATAAGTTGAATTTTCTCCTAGCGATGATGGCGTCGTTAGCCCTTTCTTCGTGTACAGAATATTCGAAGTTGACTAAGAGTGACGATGTCGATTTGAAGTATGATAAGGCTTTCGAATATTATGAGAAAGGAGAATATTATAAGGCTGCAACATTGTTGGAGTCGGTAATTCCGTCATACAGAGGAACAGAAAAAGGAGAGACGGGATTGTACACCAAAGCGATGGCGCATTTTAATAATAAGGAGTATCTTACTGCCAAAAGTTATTTCTCTGGTTATTGTAAAGGCTATCCTTCAGGAAAGTATATTGAGGATGCTAAGTTTCATATAGGTTATTGTTATTATTTAGAATCTCCTGATGTGAAGCTTGACCAAGAGAATACGCAAAAAGCGATAGATGAGCTGTTGGAATTCTCTCAAACCTATCCTCATAGTGAGAAGTTGCCAAGAGTTTTGGATTTATTGAAGGAGTTGCGTGAGAAATTGGCAGAAAAAGAGTATTTGAATGCTAAGTTATATTATGATTTAGGCGATTATATGGGTAATAATTATTTGTCGGCTATTGTAACGGCTGGCAATGCTCTAAAAAAATACCCTGATACGCAATACAAAGAAGAATTAAGTTTCTTAATATTAGAATCAAAGTATATGCAAGCCGTAAAAAGTGTGGAATCGAAAATGGAAGATCGTTTTCGCGATACGGTGGATGAATATTATAACTTTGTAAAAGAATTTCCAGAAAGTGAACATCGTAAAGATGCTGAAAGGTTTTATAGCCGTGCGAAGAAATATTTACAAAGTGTTGAAGGATAATAATGTAATAAAATATATTTAATTATGGATTACAAAAAAGTAAATGCTCCGTCAAGTACTATTACAAGGGATATCAATTCTTTGTGTGCAGATACTGACAATATTTATGAAACAGTAAATATCATTGCAAAGCGTTCTAATCAAATTACTGTTGAGATGAAGAGTGAATTGGAGAAAAAACTTCAGGAGTTCGCTTCTTATAACGATAATTTGGAAGAAGTGTTTGAAAATCGTGAACAAATAGAAATTTCTCGTTTTTATGAGAAGTTGCCAAAGCCAACATTGATTGCAACACAAGAATATATTGAAGGAAAGATTTATTACAGAAATCCAATAAAGGAAAAAGGTAAATTCTGATTCTTCTTTCTTTGTGAACATATACGGAAAAGAGATTACTGAAGGTAGTCTCTTTTTTTTGTTTGATAAAGAATGTGAGTATTAATGATAAGCAACCTGGATGATAGATAAACGGATAGATGGAAATAAAACAAAGCGAAAATCCTCAAAACAGTCTGTTTTGAGGATTTTCGCTTTATATCATCCCTTATAGATTTCAGTGAGGGAATGAACGTTTGTTAGTATATAACGTTGTATGTTGCAGGTGTGAATTTATATTCATTGGTATAGTTGATACCGATGATTTCGATTTCTTTAATCATCTCACCTGTTGCTGTTTTCATCAGATAGGAAGGTACTTCAAATACGAATCCAATCATGGAGTCTTTTACATTGAATGTGTTTTGAACGTCTGTACGTTCTGTTATTGTACCTTCGATGGTATGATCTCCAAATTTGAGATAGATGTTGCTTAATCGGTCTAGTTTTTCAGAATCAAAGGCCCATCCAGAGATTATGATAATAGGGGAATTGATGACATCGGTAAGAACGATTGCATTGAGTGCTGGATTAAAATAGCTATCCAAATAAAAGCCACCGCCAGCTACTGCATAGTTTTTCTCTTGGACTGGCAGTTCTGGTATTGTAGGTTCTTTAAGAAGTTTGTACGTGATTGGTGTTAATTGTTTTCCTCCGTTGGTAATTCTTATAAAATCGAAATGATCTACTATAAATCCATTTTCCTCTTGAAGCAAGGATTTAGAAAAAGAGAAGGAGAATCCGATCTTGTTGGATTGAGAACCTAATGCATTTTGAACATCAGAACGTTCGATGCCGTAGTTACCCTCAACGAATTTTGAACCGATTTTAATAATTAGTTTGTTTAATTCATTGTTTCCTTCTGTATCGACAGTCCATCCATTGATAGTGACTGTGTCGCTATGGGAGATGTCTAAAATCTTACATGACGGTATTTGATTATTAATTGCATCAATATAGAATCCTTGTTCTGTTGCTTCTGCTACTGGCAATTCTGGTTTTGATGTAAGTTTGCATCCGTCATATACGAGAGATGAGTTTTCATTACAACTAGAAAGAAAACAGAAAGAAGCTAATATGCTTCCGAAGATAATCGTATGTTTCATGATCGTTTTAATTTATTTATCGTGTTAAATTAATTTTGAATGCAATTCCGAAATCGCTTGTGGTCGTAGGGAATCCATCAGACACTTTCGGCGTGCTGGATTTGCAGTCGTAATATAGTTTTACATTTAATCGTTCGCTTAAGACATAATCAGCGGATAGTTTCAATGATAATGAGCGCAAACCACTGCTTAGCTGAGAGTATTCATCATCGATAACACGGATGTATGCATCAGTGTTTTTGAAACTAATGTCTCCACGTAGGTTAAGGTCGTTCTTAACCTTCTTTTGGCTTTTGCCGACTTTGATGATCATTCCAATATCATCGAATCGGTATCCAGAACCAATCACATATTCTATACTGTTTGATTCAAGTATCTGGTTGCCTGGAATATCCAATTGTATGGTTCTTGATTTCTTTAGTTCGAACTTAAAGGATAAGCTGTTCTTCAAACTTGCATCCACACCAAACAATGGAGAAAATTGTTCGCTGATACTTACTGAATTCACATCATATTTTGAGGTGATATAATTGAACTCTTCGTTATCTCCGTTGATACCATATTCTGAGCCATACATGTGATACCAATCGGTCATGGACTCATAATTACCGATATTGTATGTACTCTTGTATGTGTGATTTAAGTTGAATGATTTGAATTTCTTTTTGATGGAATTAATCTTCATTAATGCATCGCACGTCACTTTCCAGTTTGGAATCAAGGCGGTAAGGATGCCTTTAATATTTCCTTCTGGAATGAAGTCCAATGAGGTGGTGTTGACATCTCTATCCATATATGCTGCATAGAAAGCAGGGATCAAGACATCGGCAGAACTCTTGTTGACGTAATTAGGTTTGCCGTTTGGATTTTGATAGCCAACTTTTGAATAGATTCTTTGTTGAATAACATTTCTGTTTTGAAGGAATTTCTCGAATATCTTCGAATCAAGAGATCTTCCTTTGAAGGCGGTACGGATTGGCAGACATGTACGGGAGAAGTTTCCTGCTACATCGGTTGAATTCCATCCTCCATTTGTGTAACCATACATATAGTATATGTTGTCTTGGTTGCTTTTATACCAAGAGGCGTTCACATCTATTTTTAATCCAGAAATAGGTTCAACAAGTGATTTTACAGTGAGTGTCTGTGTTGTGGTATGAACGATAGGATTTGTTATGTTCTCGTTCATAATCAATAAAGAGTCTTCATTGTAAACTCGCTGTAAGAAATTCTCAACATTGTAGAAACCAAAGGTAAAGTCGTATCCTGGGTTGTCGTGGTCTTGTCCCAAGAATCCGCTAGATGGTTTATATCCGTTTAACTCCAATGCGTCCGTATGTCTGTAGTTGATATTAAAGTTACGAATCATCATAAGGAATCGCACAGAATGGTCACGTATTTTATCAAATGCATTATCTTCTCTACTATTGTTATTAATGGTCAATACTAGATCGTTGTAGTCGCCTTTGGTCGTTATGTTAATTGAGTTAGGGTCGATTACACTGTATTTGAATGCAACGTCAGCTCCTGATGTGTCTTTAAGGGTGACAATCAGTTTAGTTGAATTGAGCCTGTGATTGATACGTGTCTTGTTGTTAGCTTTCAGTCTTAGTTTCTTACGTTCATAGACTTTTGGCTTATTATCCTTTGGCTTTTCTTTTGTTGCGTCTTCTTTTTTCCGAAGTGAGTTAGTCGGTTTTTGTAGTTTCCGGTTCACTTCTTTCAGGTAAGGGAACTTATTGTAAAGCGTTTCAAAATTAAAACGTACATCACCACTCCAGTTTCGTTGATTCTCCAATAGGTTTCCTGTGACAGGCGCACTTCCAAGTGAAAGAATAGTACCCTTGTCCCATTGATAATCAGCACTATATTGTGCATTGGATGTTATCCAATCCAAATGTGGTAATTTGTTAATTGGAATTGCATAGGTAGCCGAGAATTTTTGTTCGTAAGCAACAGGGTCACCGAAGCCTTTTATGCTACTCCATACGGTATCCTTCCATCTTTCGTACCAGTCATAATAACCAATTTCACGTAGATATTCTTTGTTGATTGGAATATTGACTAGTCGATTTCCATCTTCGTCGTCTGTGCTTATGATTTCAGCAATTTCTGAGTTCATGGCAGTGCTGAAGGATAATTTCAAGGATTTAGTCAAGTCCCATTTGATATTAGATGTTCTGTCCCATTGCCAGTTTTTGTCAAAAGACATATATTGGAATGTAGTATCTTTTATGATAGGTGAATTGAAACTACGGTTTTGAGTCTCTTCGTAGTAACGTGTCATGGACGTACTGAAAGAGATGTTTTTAGGAACGTAGTAGAAGTTGAAATCTTTGATTAATTTCAGATGGTTTGATTTCAACCATTTCACCTTTTTAAATGGCTCTACTGGTTTAGGGTTGATTGAATATATATAATTGAATGTTCCTTTATAGTTTTTAATTTTTTCGTATTCAATATCAGGGTTCGTCTCTTTTGTTTCGTTGTACCCTAAACTAAAGGAGAAATTAGCAGGGTCGTATGGCATAGTATATTTTTTATTTTTGCTAGTGATACCTACACGTACATTATTTAGGGCATAGCTTTGGTAAACTTTGTCGGTACGAGACATCTCTTTGATAGAATCCTTGATGGCTTCACTATCATAATTATCCAATGTTTTCTCCAATTCGGTATCAGTGTTCAATGGATCGTATTTTGGAGAGGTCATCTGATGGGTACGAGTATAGGTGAAAGGCATGTTCACTTTAGCTTTTTCAGGGAATAGTTTACCTAACTGAATAGCTGCAGTGATATTATATTCGTAGAAGTCATCCTGATTACGATTTGCCACATTATCTTCAATATTACCAAATCCAGTTGTCTCGATTTGTCCTCCGACAGTGAGACTACCCAAATCAGAGAATACGATACCTAAATTCGCAACAGCTGCCCAACCTCCGTCTTCATCAAATCCAGACATTCTCATTTCATTTACCCAGATCTCTGCATCGTGAGGTACATCGTCTTCGTTGACAATACCAATCATGAGGGATGTAAGTTCGCCAAATGAAGGGGAACCGATAACTGCCATTGTGTTATTGCCATCCATTTTGGTGTATCGCTCATTAAACTTCACTTGTCCCGCATTTTTCTTTTTATCGCGTTCCAACTTTAAGTTGATGAGCTGTTCGAAAGCAAAGTCGAAATTATTTTCCTCTGGCCATACCACATATTGGTCTATTGCACCTTCTGGTGTGATCTTAAGAGGAATACGATATTCGTAATAATTTTCAGTGAAGTCACTTCCGAATCGTACAAATGCGTAGAGACGATTATCAGGAATGTATTCGCCATCAATTAGTTGCTCGGCATGAACAAACATTTTGAAACGTTTGTATTGACGTGCATCTATTGATGTGGTTTTGTAAACGGCGCGAATATCGTTAGGCTCTAAGCTATCGACACGAAGCACCATGGCTTGCTCATTCTCTTTTCTACTTTGTGTTTGACTAGGATCTATTGTACGATCGATTCCTGGAGGCAATTGATATGCAACAGGTCTTTTGTGTGAATCATTCTCGATACAAACAGAAGATATGTTGATGTGTCCTGTGCCTTGTAGTTTATTGGCAATCGAACTTTCTACCAAACGTTCATTTTTCTCGTAAACTCTCCAGTCTGTTCTGACTAATTGCAATTCACCGAAACGGAGGTGCTCCTCCTCTTCGAAACCAGTCAGATACATACGGATATAGCGGATAGAACGGAAATCTGTAATGTTTCCTTCAGCACGTTTTCTATTTGTCTTGATAGGAATACGAAGTTGATACCATTTGATTTTGTCTTTTTCTTTATTTCTCAGTTCGACATCGGATACTACCATATTTGTTATATAGTTATCTTCCCAATTGTTCTCGTTTTCAAAGCTTTCCCTATCGATGTTTATAATATATTCGAAATATTGTTCAGCTTCGTTGAGAGTATTATCTTTATTAAGATCCTCGCAATCGGGCGTTGTCGTTGAGGTAGAGGTGTAGCTTTCATTCTTGTTAGAAGTAGCATTTCCTTCCGTTCCGTTGTAATATTTATAACGGTCAAAGATAGATGCTTCCATGTCATCATAATCAGAACCTCTGTAGTAATGGAAGTTATCTCCAGCAGGGTCGGTTAAAGGAGAGAATGTACTGTTAGCCCATCTTGACTTGGCTGATTGATTTACTTTTTCATTGATGGCCTGTTGGTATCGACGATATGATTTCACATAGGTGAACTCGTCATTGTCTGATAGTCCATCTAATCCTAGGTCTTGTTGATCAAGGTTGGAGTTGTCGAATGATCCTGTAACAGCCGTCAGTCTTGGTACACGTCCCCATATGGTTGAATCAATCATTGTCTGATTCTGTGAAGTAGGAAGTCCGTTTTCAAATGCTTTACGTCCATCTTTAAGTACGTCTTCTGATATGCTACCCAGATTGAATACTAATTGACCAGATGAGGTGTTGATGTTATTGTATTTGAAAGGGTCCATTATCCACATCTCAATATATTCTATGTTAGAATTCTCAAAGTTGGTATTATCTAGTTTACGCATGATACCAGCCCAACGATCTTCTGGATTTTCCAAATAACCATTATTATCCATCTTATCTACATCCAGGTTATATGGACCACGCTCTTTTGGATAATAGTGCAAGTGCAGTGTTTGGAGCGTTGATGGTTCTAATGTGGATTCTTCCTTGTCTTGGTATATTTCCTGTTCGGTCACCATACGAACATAGTGGTTAGACAGTTGATTATCTTTGTCTGCCTTGATATGTTTAGGTGTATTCGAGTTAGGAGATGTGAACAGTTGATCAATGTAGTACCATGCCAAATGAGAACGATTTAATCCATATCCTATGTTAACAAGATCGATAGGATCTAGGTAGTCTCTCCAATATGCATCGTTTTCACGTATGAAGTGTTTTTTGTATAATGGTCCATCACTAATCTTAGGGGTACTTGCGAGTGCCCATGAAGATGGATTTTTTATATTGATGCTAGATTCTGTTCCTTCGAAATCATCTATGTAAGAGACACCTGCTTTTGATTCTTCTTGGTTGATTGCTTTGTTATGTCCAGGAATGAGTTGAGCAAATTCTCCTGAGAATGCAATAGAAGAAGGTGCTTTTGCATTGATAAGAGGCAGTTTGTCAATGGCATTTGTCAACCATTGCCAGTCTGATTTAAAGGTACTATTCATACCCCAGATTGTGTTAGACAACGGCTCATTGCCCAACTCAACTTTTTGGGTTAACGGTTTCTCGTTTAGGTGTAATATGGTAGCTCCCATAGAGAATTTGTCGGAGAATGTATATTCTGCGTTGGCACCGATTAATGATTTTCGTTGTGTGTTGAAGAATGATTCACTTTCTACCGACACGTTGATAGGGGAGTTGGATGCCAATGCTGTTTCATCTAGAATCTTCACAATACCTAGATTATAATCTACGGTATATCCTGTTCCTTCTGTTAGTGTTCGTCCTCCTGCGGTGACGCGTACAGATCCACGGGCTATATTGGTAACACCAAGACGGATTTCAGATCCTGATGTTGAACTATATTCACCTGTGATAATATATTTATTTTTCTCTGTGTATTGTTCAGCAACAGTCAGCGTTGAGTCGTACAGTTCAGGGAATGTGTACTTCTCAATATTGGATACGTTACCATAACCATTCTTGATACCAGTATCGAATGGACGAGTGGATAGGAATATGATTCGACCGGTGGATGGAATGATTGTATAGCCAGGGATGAAGTCATAGTATCCATCAGGCATAGCATTCTGTCGTTTGTTTAGACGGTCCATATTAAGGACTTGTAACAAGTTCTTGGTGCTAAGTGATGGAATATATGTAAGGTAATTCGTTAATGAATCACTTTGGAAGTAATATTTAATTTCAACTTTGAAGTTGTCCTGCTGTACGTTGTATGCATTTAATGAATACACATTACGCATGGAAAGGTTCCATAGTTTTTTGTTGTTTGGAGCAGGGATGGAACTCTTTATTAATTTAACCAATAGATTTTGTGAGGATGTTTTAGCCGTATCTGTTGTGGCGGTTGATAATTCACCCACTTTATAGGTCTTTCCTCCTTTGGTATATTC
>JBGUIU010000184.1:0-78447 GCA_045113275.1 Paludibacteraceae bacterium | reverse complement strand
CCTGTACTAAATGAATTCTTCAAGCCTCCAATTTTCTTCAGAATCTCTTCAGCAAGAGCTTTCAACTCAGAACGGTCAGCAAATTCCAACTCCTCATGGTCACTGAAATCCAACTCCAATTCAACCAAAGAGGTAAACGTGAGCAGACGATCTCTTAGGATAGAAATCTCTCTCGAAAAACCTCCACGCATCTGATTCATGGCCAGTCTATGAGAAGCTTTGTTCTGACAAGCGATTAAATCGGCAACAGCTTCCGCCTGACTAAGATCCATTCTTCCATTGGCAAATGCGCGTTGTGTGAATTCACCATGCGTGGCAATCCGACATCCTTTTGCCAACAATTGTTTGATGATTTCTTGTTGAATATAGAGAGACCCATGACATGCAATCTCGACCGAATCCTCACCTGTAAATGAATTAGGGGCACGAAAGACAGTAGCCAACACCTCATCAATGATTTCTGCGTTATCGTTCAGAATCTTTCCATAATGAGCAGTATGTGTCTTTGCCTCATTTAATTTAAAACACTTCCGAGAGGATTGGAATATAGAATCAACCATCTCAATAGCATGATCACCAGAGACTCGCACAATGGCAATAGCACCTAATCCTGAGGCTGTTGAAACGGCACAAATTGTATCACTCATAATTATTTTCTAATCAATATTTTTTCACACAAAAGTACGAACACACCATCTAGACTTAATCCTCCAGAGTATAATCAATCACCTGATTAAGATAAGACACAAAAGGCATATTCAACTTAAACAGGTCAATCACCTTCTCCAGCAAATGATCATCATACAAAAAAGACTCATCCACAGGTTTATCCAGACAGTATGTCTTCAATCGAAGATAATCCGCATAAGGAGAAGCTGCCATTTCTTTCGGTAATTTTTTCAGAGAATTGTCTTCATCCAATCTGAAACCACTCTTCCGGGCTGTTTGAACAAAGTTATCAAAAACAGTGCCATCATCCATGATATCTTCACGCACAATCTCCACCACCTTTTTATCATAGCAATAATGTCCCACAGCCAACATACTTTCATCCGGATACCCTTCGCCACCTACCGACACATGGAAATAGTAACCCGCTTTACCAGCTTTCTTTCCACCAGGAGCGATGAAAACACCGAAGTGAGTTTTGTAAGGTGATTTATCAGATGAGAAGCGAATGTCACGATTGATACGATACGTACAATCTTTCAGTTCCAAACCCGCTGTGCTTTTATCAAATTCGGCCACACCGGCAATCAACTTCAATGCAAATTGACTGAATTGTTCTTTCACTGCTTCATACTGTTTTTTATGTACATGAAACCACTCTGTATTATTGTTTTTTTGTAATTCTCTTAAAAATTTGACAACTTCCTTCATCGTTTATCTCTCTTTTTGATGGATTCTAAAAATTCATTTCAATTTCCTTTTGTGGAGATGATGTGACATCGTCTCTGCAGTAAATGAAACTGGATACAAATGTAAAAAGATTTCGACGAAAAAAGAAGGTGTATCATGATTCAACCTGCTAAAAAACGAACTATCCGTTTTCTCTTCCTAACCCGCCCTCTTTTTCCATAATATTCGGCAAGTAAATTTACGAATTATAGTGAGATTCATTATTTTTGCATAAAATTTTAAACAACATCATTACACCATGAAAAATTTTTTCTTTTCTATAAGCATTGCCTTATTTTTAAGTTCGTGTTCGTATCTAACTGTGAAAGATAAAAACAAAAAAGAAGAGGTTCAATTGGACTCTGTCTCAATTGAGCAGAATGCAAAAGCCTATATTGCAAACATTGCAGCGCTTCAATACATTGATTATGCGACAGTTGTCAATGACACCGCATTTCTTGCCCTTCCATCTCGCAGTGCAAGAGAGCATACGCAAGACAATACAGCTGCGATTTTTTTATCAGACATGCGTAAATCCGGCAAATTCACCAATATCTGTTGCTGCAAAGTAATCAACTCCAATTCAGAGAATTTCGTATGGAATGACAGCATCATCGCTGGTCAAACTATCGGTTTCGCCCAAGTAGAGAATTAAGACGGATCTGACGATTGAAAATGACGAATCCAATAATTCTTGTTATTGGATCGTTTTAATATAGCGTTTAGTGAATACGATGTATAGTGATGTCCTGCTCTATTCCCACAATATTTGGCAAGACAGATCATAAACCATTTAAGAAGGGTGCCCAGTTTAAATTTTTTCATCAGTTCACACGCAATCAGTTTAGCCATTTTGATGCCTTCACCCGTTTCACTTTCGACCTGAAACGTAGAAGCATACATCGTCAGGAACGCCCCTATATCAAAATTACGTTTATAATGTTCTCTTAATGTAAAATTATGAGAATGAAAGACTTCCGCTTTCGACTGATAGGCAATCTTATATCCATCAGACAGTAAGGTAGCCGCCATCAACATATCTTCATTTGTTAATATTGGCGAATGGAATCCCCCCACCTCATCAAAAACTGTTCTACGATAGATAGAGCAGACATCCGATAAGAAAAACGTCTTTATCCCCAAGGTTGCTTTATCTTGAAAAGTACGGATATAAGACTCCGAAGGATAATTGAACCGTCTAGTTAATTTTTCTGTTATACAAGCAGTATCATAAGGAATCTGACGAGCGTATGCCGCCGCCACAGCTGAGTCTGTTGCAAAGACTGCACATAAATTTTCTATTAAAGAAGGAGTTGGCAAGGCATCCTGAGACAAGAAGAGAACCAAATCAGCGTTTGTCTGTTTCAATCCATAGTTACGAGTGGCTCCATGATCAAACGTTGCTCTATCAATAGCAATAAAGTTAACGTTCCATTTCTCGGCAATTGAACGAGTTTGGTCAGTTGATTCAGAATCAATCACCCATATCTCTGAAGGTTGATGAGTCTGCAGAGACAAGCTTTGCAGTTGTTGATCTAAATAGTTCTCCGCATTTAATGTAGGGATAACAACGGCGACAGAAAAGTTTATGTTATCAGAAAGCATAAACTATTCTCCTTTCATTTTCTCTTTTACCACTTTTCTGAAATAATAACTATATCCCATAATCTGACTCAAGGTTTGTCTGGACATAAACTTTTGAGTGATTGGACGTTGATAATCATGAGATATAGACACATACGGTAGATACATTGTTTTATAGCCACATTTAGACAAGCGACGACAGAAATCAGCATCTTCTGGTCCATAAAAAATACGTTCATCCAGGAAGCCCACTTTCACCTGTGCTTTTTTGCGAATCAATTGGCAAGCACCAATCACGAAATCCACTTGCATAGGTTCCGTTCCTGAGACATCGTATAAGGTTTTCAAGTATGATTTTTCAAATAAGTTAAGTCCGAATTTCAAGCCGATATTATGTAATCCACTTTTGATAACGCCCAAACGCGTTGGATAATGTTTACAGCTGGCTTGTGGCAATCCATCCTGTCCGATCAGTTTACAGCTACAGATGCCCACATCTTCATGTTCATCCATATAATTAACCATCGTGTAGAAAGCCTCTTTGTTCATCTCGGTATCACTATCGAGGAACATGATGTAATCGCTGGCTGAATTGACCATTCCGATATTTCTAGCAGATGCCACACCACGATTCACACCACAGCTGATCATTTTTATATTAGGATACGAATGAGTAATCGCTGCTCTTGTTTCATCCGTAGAAGCATTGTCAACATACAAAATCTCTACTTCTGGATCATTTTGCAGAAATTCCAGTGAGGCAAAATTCTTTTGTAGATAGTGCCAAGAATTATGTCCAATTACAATTATGGTTACTTTTATCTTCATATCCTATAAAAAAAGTCTGATTGAATAATTTTTATTCAATCAGACTTGAGAAAAAATTATTATTTCAATTTCTTTAATTCAGCTTCAATCTCATTGTAATGAACACCATCGTTGATACGATAGTAACAAGTCTTTAAGAGATTCAAGTTACTAGAATCTTGTGGATTGATAGATCTTGCTTTTTCCAAATAAGGGATAGCCAATTTAAATTGCTCTTTAGCCATATTTGTTGCAGCTTGATACTTCTTATTATCCTTGATTTTACCTGCGGCTAATGCTGCGCTCTCACCTTTTTTCAAGTAGCACAAACCACAGCAATAGTTTGCATCAAAATCATTTTCCTTAACAGAGATAGCTTGTTTTGCCACCTCGATTGCTTTATCATAATCTTCTTTCTGCAAGAACAATTTAAGCTTAACTAGATAATATTGAGGGTTTTTAGGATCTTTCTTGATAGCTTCGTCAGCATAAGCAAGAGCCTCAGATTCCTTATTATTCTTTACGTAATAATTGATCATTGTACCGATAAAGAATGCGTTAGAAGGATATTTATCGATACCTTCTTTCAATACTGCAATCATCTTTTCCTCATTTCCTGCCTCTTCATAAGTTGAATATAACCATTCATGCATAGCTTGACCATATTTAGGATCATTTTTCAAATCCTCCATGTATTGAATCTTTATATCCTTCTTACTACTAACATTATGAGCTGCATTGATTGTATAATATTTAATCTCGTTATACAATGTATCAGCCTTCAAGTTTAATTTACCCAATACTGGATAATCAGCCATTTCAACATATTTTGACCACAAATTTACAGCTGACTCATAATCTTTCTCGTTATAATTAGCCAATCCTGCGTTGATCAAATAGTTCTTATAATTCTCCATTTTACCAGGGATCAACTTCGTATATTTAGGCTTCACTTGACCTTTCTCATTTGGAAGCATATCCAAATCAGATGTTTTCTTATATGCATCAACAGCCTTAATCAACGCCTCATCAATCATATCTTGGCTATATTCTTTTTGAAGTTGTCTTTTAGTATCCTCTTCAATGTATATCTTCTCATACACCTCTGCAGCTACCCAATATGTCTTTGCTTGATTAGCTGTTTCAGGATTCTTAATAGCAGACTCAATCATTGATTTAGCCCCTGCAAAATCATTTTCATAAATCTTATTTTCTGCACCAGTAACATTTTTCTTCTGTGCAAATGCGCCCATAGCCATAGCTAGTGCGAATAATGAAATTGTAATTTTCTTCATTTTAATATCGAATTAATTTATTTTACTCATTGTTATTATTCTCTGTTTCTTCAGAAGGTACTTCTTCTACGCCTTCCTCTGAATCATTTTGATCTTCTTCTGAGTGCGT
This sequence comes from Paludibacteraceae bacterium, assembly GCA_045113275.1. GTDB lineage: Bacteria > Bacteroidota > Bacteroidia > Bacteroidales > Paludibacteraceae > UBA1181. The sequence continues at coordinate 73,254 of JBGUIU010000184.1, read as the reverse complement.
TACTCTACAAACAGAGGCTATCTGATCATTCTTCTTCGTCAGATTAATCAAACGGACACCCTGCGTTGCACGACCTTGAATACGTACATCCGTCATGCACAAACGAATGGTGATACCTGATTTGTTAATAATCATCAAATCATGTTCATCTGTCACATTCTTTATCGCAATCAAATCTCCTGTTTTATCCGTAATATTCAACGTCTTAACACCCTTACCACCTCTGTTCGTCACACGATAGTCTTCAATGTTAGAGCGTTTTCCATATCCCTGATCAGATACAACCAAGATGGATTCTTTTTCAGCATCCTCAATCACAATCATTCCAATCACCTCATCATCATCACCATCCAATGTCATACCTTTGACACCTGTGGATACACGACCCATCGTACGTACTTTTGATTCATTGAAACGAATTGCTTTACCATGCTTGTTCGCCATGATAATCTCAGAGTTGCCATCCGTCAAACATACATCAATCACACGGTCATCCTCACGAATAACAATAGCATTCACACCATTTGTTCGAGGACGTGAATAAGCTTCCAATGATGTCTTCTTAATCACACCGTTCTTCGTACAGAAGACTATGTTATGACTCTTGTTAAACTCTTCATCATCCAATGACTTAACACAGATCATTGCATTGATCTTATCATCAGAATCAATATTCAACATATTCTGAATTGCTCTTCCCTTCGTGTTCTTAGCACCTTCTGGCAACTGATATACCTTTTGCCAATAGCAACGACCTTTCTGTGTGAAGAATAATAAGGTATTATGCATAGATGCAGAGTAGATATATTCAATGAAATCAGCATCTCTTGCGCTACTTCCCTTTGAACCTACGCCACCTCTGTTCTGTGATTTAAACTCTGCCAATGGAGTTCTTTTGATATATCCCATGTGAGACAATGTCAAAACCATCTCCTCGTCAGCATAGAAGTCTTCTGGATTAAACTCTTCAGCGGTGAACATGATCTCTGTGCGGCGCTCATCACCATATTTCTCCTTCACCTCAAGCAATTCCTCCTTGATGATCTGCATTCTCATCTCCTCGCTAGCCAATACAGCTTTCAAATGCTCTATCAACTTCATCAAATCAGCATACTCTGCACGTAGCTCCTCAATAGCCAAAGCAACCAACTGGCGCAAACGCATTTCTACAATAGCCTTCGCTTGTTCCAAATCGAAGTTGAAACGATCCATGAGTCGCTGTCTTGATTCCTCCACCGTCTTAGATGAACGAATGATTTGGATCACTTCATCCAAATTATCTACCGCTACAATTAAAGCCTCTAATATATGAGCACGTTTCTCAGCCTCTTTCAATTCGAACATCGTACGTCTTGTAACCACTTCCATACGATGAGCCACGAACTCAGAGATCAAATCTCTTAAGTTCAACAATTTAGGTCGTCCATGTACCAATGCAATGTTATTGACACTGAACGAAGACTGCAAAGCTGAATACTTATATAACTTATTTAATACGACTTGACTATTAGCATCTCTCTTCACATCAATTACGATACGCATACCTTCATGGTCTGACTCATCATTGATGTTTGAGATTCCTTCAATTCGTTTTTCATTCACCATATCAGCAATAGAAGAAATCAATTCACTTCTATTGATTTGGTATGGGATTTCACGGATGACAATCTTATCATGAGAATCGTCCGTTTCTATTTCACATTTTGCACGGATAACAATCTTTCCACGTCCTGTAAGATATGAATCTCTTACGCCCGAATAACCATATATGATACCACCCGTTGGGAAATCAGGAGCCTTGATCAGCTTAATCAATTCTTCAATATCAATCTCCTTATTATCTACATATGCTACAATAGCATCAATCGTATCAGATATATTATGCGGTGCCATATTGGTAGCCATACCAACGGCAATTCCGGATGCTCCGTTGACCAACAACTGAGGAATACGCGTCGGCATCACAGTTGGCTCCTGGTGCTCTCCATCAAAATTATCCTGAAAATCAACCGTATCCTTATCAAGGTCTATCATTATATCCTCTGCAATACGATTCAATTTAGCTTCCGTATAACGCATTGCAGCAGCCGAATCACCATCAATAGACCCAAAGTTTCCTTGTCCGAACACCAATGGGTAACGCAATGTCCAATCCTGCGCCATACGAACCAACGTACCATACACAGATGAATCACCATGAGGGTGATATTTTCCCAACACCTCTCCAACGATTCTCGCCGACTTCTTTGTGGGTTTATTGAATGTCAAACCCAACTCATTCATACCAAACAACACACGACGATGCACGGGCTTAAATCCATCGCGCACATCAGGCAAGGCACGAGAAACAATCACAGACATCGAATAATCGATGTACGATGATCTCATCTCTTCATCAATATCAATCTTGATAATTCTGTCTTGATCTTCCATGATCTATTTTTTATATTATTACTTCACTCAATTTCAAATTCTTTAAAAGCGCATAAAATTACAAAAAAATAAGACATCAACCAAAAAAAAAGTTTTAAACATTTTCGTTTTTTCCCCTTTCATCGGTTATTTTTCTTCATTATTATTTATCTTTATCTTTTAAATAAGCTAAATTTGCATTAGCATGATATTTGATCTATTAATCGGTAACTTAGTAAACATGGAAATTAAAATACAATACATCGTAAATTTATTCATGACAGCTGCTCCGCTTATCATTTTTGCAATCATATTTTTATTAACTCCCTTACCTGATTCTAAAAAGATAGGAAAGTTCTCAACCTCCCTGAGGATCCTTTCACTCGCCTATTTCTGCCTTGCCACATTCTGCATATACCGGAAATGTGAAGTGATTGATGCGCCTTTCTTATTCACCTCTTCTATACAGGCATATCTACTCGCATTTTCGCACTTAAACATGACGAATCCTTCTTTACTTAATTATAAATATGTATTGAAGATCATTTCACCCATGACGCTGATGACAATCATTTATTGTATCATCGCCCCTTTCTACCCTCATATCATTCTGACGCATGGTTCCATGATCAATCCATTTAGTCCTGAATGTGTCTGGATCACCAGCGAAGGTATTCAATGGGAGGTGGCCATACGTGTCATTTGGTTGATATGCTATATTCTTAATATACTATACCTCATTTTCATCTACAAAAAAGAATATGATGCATACCAAAACAGACTGGATAACTTCTCTTCGGAAATGCCTTTAACGAATTTCCGCCTGATCAACACCAGTTTCTTCTTGATTATATTCATCGGAATTGACTCTGTTTTTGTGACATTCACAAATGGTTCCCCAACCATATTAAATATCATGCTAAATCTGTTCATGCTCATTCTCTATTTTGCTGTGGGCTTTATTTATCTTCAATATCCTAAAAGCTTCTTCGTCATCAAAGAGGTGATTCCTAATGCGGATGAAGATACGGAAGACGATGAGTTTGACAATACAGATTTTGAAAACGAAAAAACCAGTGATATAACGGAAGATAAATGGAACAAATGGAAAGATGTTATTCTCTCCAAGAAATTATATCTACAACAAGGTATCACAATCATTCAAGTGGCGCAAGAGCTGGGAACTAACAGAACATATCTCTCCAACTCTCTACATCAAATGGAAGATATGAACTTCAACACCTACATTAATTCCTTGCGAATCAGAGATGCTCAAAACCTGCTTAAGAATACAGATTATTCACTATCTGACATCTGTAACATGGTAGGCTACTCCGATTCTGGAAATTTCAGCAGACAATTCAAAAAAATCGTAGGTGAATCTCCTGCTTGTTGGAGAAAAAAGAAATAATGCCCCTTACTAAACTAAAAAAGAAAACGGGTTGTCTCTCATGACATACCCGTTACGTCCGTTTTCATTTTTTTGAACATCATTTATACTTTTCGAAAAATATTTAAAATCTTTAATATTGTGAATTTTTACTATTACAAAAATAATAGATATATGTACTTTTCATTTGTCAATACGTACATTTGTTTATTAAAAAATCGACAAATCAATGCATTGTTATCCTTTGTAAATATCTCATTTTTAGACATTACCGAAAAATTCCGTTTTTGACAATACAACAATTCGAAAAAAATTATATAAATTTGTGGAAAACACCTAACGAATAGAAAACTGTATGTCTATGAGAAAAAAAACAATTTTAGCACTTCTATTTTTATTTAACGGTTCTTTAGTGATAAATGCATCAACCAATATCATTGTGAATTTGGGCAGTGATAACGTATCCATTTCTCCATACCTATATGGACGAAACGGTGCTCCTACTTCTGATGCTGAATACACCAAAATTAAAGAAGCGGGTATTCGTTTTGAACGAATGAATGATGGAAACAACTGTACGAAGTACAATTGGAGAAAGAAATTAACTTGTCATCCTGATTGGTATAACAATGTGTATGCTTGCGACTGGGATGATAGAGCGCAGAAATTTCAGTCTAAACTTCCTGATGTAAAAGGAATGTTCGCCTTTCAATTGCTTGGGAAAGTAGCGAAGACCAATCAATACAATTTCAATGATTGGGACTATAACCAATCTCAATGGTGGAGCGGTTGCAGTAAAAAACTATGTGGTGGCGGTCAAGTGGATGCTGATGGCAATATCATTCAATTGGGTGACACCTCTCTCTTTTTACAAGATTGGCCTGCAGATTCCACCACTGCAATCTACACCCACTGGTCTGACGACCTCAATCTAGACATGAATCAGTATGAATACTGGAACATGGACAATGAAATGGAGATTTGGGGTGGTACTCATAGTGATGTCATCGCTAATGTTTACACCAACGATACATACGAAGAAATCATGCAAAAATATTTTGCAGTAGCGAAGTCAATTCGTAAAATCAATCCAAACGTTAAACTGTGTGGTCCGGCAGCGGCTTCCGAATGGACATGGTTCACTGGTAGCGGAAACACGCAGCCTACTGTCAATGGAAAAACATATTGCTGGTTAGAATATTTCATCATGCGTTGTGCACAAGAAGAGAAAGAGACGGGCATACGCATGATTGATGTGTTAGACATCCACAACTATCCCGATGTGAGTAGTGATGCAGACATTCTTCAATGTCATAGAATTCTATACGACAAGAACTATAACTATCCAAAAGCTAATGGAGTAAAGAAGATCAATGGCGGCTGGGATAATAATCAAACCAAGGAGTATATTTTAGAGCGTTGCAAGGAGTGGATCATCAAGTATTATGGAGATGACAACAACATAAAATTTGGTATCGGAGAATACAATGTCACTAGTAACGCATCAGAAACCATTCATGCATTGTCGTATGCTTCAATGATTGGAGAAGGTGCTCGTCATGGCATGGAATATTTCACACCTTGGACTTGGCATGAATGTATGTGGGAGGTGGTTCATTTATTCAGCAAGACTGCCAAAGAGATCAATGTCGGAGCCACATCCGACAATGAGGCACTCGTCTCTGCTTATTGTTCAAAAAACAGTCCAGGAGACGCTTTAACAATCATCTTCGTCAACAGAAGCAGTTCGGAAGAGAACATCAACACGTTCATTCATAATGGCACATTCAAGGATGGACAATATTCAGCCTATACATTAGATACGTTCAGCAAAGAGTCCACGTTCCAATCTGGCACACAGAACAGTCTCAAAAAAGGAACTATTATGTTAACGAATAATAGTATTCAAACTACGCTGCCAGCCTACTCCATCACCTCAATCACCTTACACGATGGAACAGCTGACTTGTTGGATATATCTGACAACGCCATCACACTCTACCCTACTCCTGTTTATAATGATTTGACGATCAAGAGCGACAACCGCATCAAACAAGTCACGCTCATAAATGAAACAGGAATCACATGTACGTCTATGACTTACAATGCAGAGACAGTAAAGATAGACCTATCTTCTCTCGCTGCAGGCGTTTATTTCATACAGGTACAGACCGAGAACAATCTTTACACATCAAAAATAATTAAGAAGTAACCTTCCCTTTAAGGGAAAAAAACAGGGGCATTGTAAAATGTCCCTGTTTTTTTGTGTAACACAATCTGTGTTATATCATCATCTTAAAATTCTCTTAATACGATTAGCATCTTCAATTAAATTACGTAATGCTTGTTCGTCATTTTGTTCCATTGCAGTCTTAAACTGACTCAACTTATCCATATAAGCATCAAGGACAGAAAGCACATTCTCTTTATTCTGCATAAAGATAGGTACCCACATATCTGCATTACTTTTAGACAAACGAGCAGTAGAAGCGAATCCTCCAGATGCTAAATCAAAGATGTTTTTTTCATTCTTTTCCTTATCCAACACCGTCAATGCCAATGCAAAGGATATCACATGAGAGATATGTGATACATAAGCAACGTGAACATCATGATGAGCAGCACGCATATAGATAATACGCATATTCAACGAATCATACATATTTCTTACCAATTCAACTGCTTTAGGATCAGAATCTTCCGCATTACAGATAATGCCAGCGCGACCTGCAAACAGATTGGGAATAGCCGCCCATGGACCATTAAACTCTGTTCCTGCCATTGGGTGAGAAGCAACATAGTTTTTACGACGAGGATGATAGTGAACAGAATCATTCAACTTCTCTTTCGTTGAACAAACATCCACTACATATTGATTGTCATTGATTTTATCCAAGATATCAGACAACAGACGAATAGCTGCACTAACAGGTACTGACAAGATTATCAAATCACTTTTTGCAATCAATTCGTCCAACGGTAAAATTTCATCCACCAAGCCTATTCGCTGAGCAGTCATTCCATTCAACTCAGAGTTATCATAACCAATAAAATGGTCTGCAAAGTTTTTCTTCCGTAAATCGATAGCCATAGAACCACCGATCAAACCTAATCCAATAATTCCTAATGTCATATTAGTATTTAATAAATAATTTATTACGATTGATGCGTATTATAAAATCAACCATTTCTACTCAAGAAAGATAGATAGTCAATATCAATAATTTTTATTTTTCGACCTTCAATGGAGATTATATTTTCATGTGCCATCCACGAGAGTGTGCGAATAGCATTGGATGTCGTCATATTAGATAAATTCGCAACATCTTCTCTAGAAAGAGAGACATTCAGACACCCCTCTTCAGTCAATCCGAAATTATCACGCAAGAATAAAAGAGACTCTGCCAAACGTCCTCTCACATGCTTCTGTGTCAAAGAAACTGCTCGCTTATCTGCAATTCCTAAATCCACTGACAACTTATGAATGAAATACCATGCCAATTCACTGTTCTGTTCCAATAAGTTCTTTATTATTTCTCTTGGAATCATATATATAACAGCCGGTTCAAAAGCGCATGCATTAGTAACGAAATTCTCCATGGCAAACATGGCACGATAAGCCAACATCTCTCCTGGTTTTACCACTCGAACAATCTGGCTTCTCCCTCCTACTCCTGTACGGAAAATCTTTAATTTGCCTTTTGCTACACAAAGAACATGTGTTGGTACTTCCCCTTCACAATATACCATTTCGTTCTTTTTAAACTTACGAATCATACAATATCGATTCAAATAATCCAATTGTTCAGGTGTCAAGACACTCCAAACTTCTGATATTGTTTCTATACCAACATATTCGTTATCCAAGTTCTTCATTCATGCGTATTTTCTAAATTGACCTTGCAAATTTAATAAAAAATGTTAAAAAACACTATTGATGGTACAAAAAGTTGGAAACGGCACTATTCTTTAAGCTCGTATGCCCCAATTAAGTCGAAAAAAGCTTCTGCACTTTTTTGTGCTTTTTCTTGCAATTCATTAGGTTCCCAAGCATTAACTACATTATAATTGGGAATCTGCCAAAAATATTCTCCCGTTCCATTGGAACATTCACAAGCAGACAATGTATCACATAATTTTGGGAAATAGAAAGAAGTGATATGTATTGTATTAAATTTAACATCAGAAGGAGAATTTGAACTGCCAAGATTAATATCGCACGATATCACACAAGTATCTATCTTATTGAAGATAAATAAATGATAATGATCCACATGATCAGAGTAACATGTATCCATCGTTGAATACAAACTATCCCTTATTTTCAAGACATCCCATTCTGGATATTTTTGTTTCAACCATTGGATCTTGTTAATCAACTGTGTTTTATCATATCCTGTGAATTCATAATTCAATGTATTGCAATACGAGCCTGAGCAAAAACATCGCAAAATATCTTTACAGGATGTCAACGACAGCAAGACAAATAAAATACATATAATTTTTTTCATGGTAATTATCATTTGATTATCAACTTTTTATAATAATATTTTCTATTCGCATAAGGTTGTTCTATGTTGAACCAAAAAAGTGAGGATTCAAACCGAACCCTCACTTTATACTATACTATACTATATTGCATTGATTATTCATCCAATCTTCCGAACACTCTTTGCAACAATTCGGATGTACGTTCCGCAACATTGGTACGAATACCTTTTTCCTTGTCTGCCACCTTTACAAACAAGCCATCCAATGCTTTTCCCGTAACATATTCACCTAAATCTGTATTCACTGTTTGAATTGCATTTACCTTATTGTAAATATCGTCCTTTCCTGCTGCTGCTAATCCTATTTTCAAAGTAGCCATTGCAAGTTGACCTTTGGATGTGCTCTTCAATTCTGCCAATCTATTATAATACGTAGAAAATCCTGACCATGCATCATTCAATGTATGTCCGCTAACTGAAACTTGATCAAAAGTTCCTCTAACAACCTTACCAAAGGTAACTGTTAGTCCATCATATGTTTTATCTCTCAAATATTCAGTTGCAGCATTCTCTGCTCCGAACAAAATGGTCTCTCCATCAGAAATCGTCATACTGGTAATCGCATTTGAAAAAATACCAGCTGCTTCTGGAGCTGCCTCTTCTGCTGCTCTATTCATCAACGTTACCAATTCTTCTTCATTGAACACACTGGCACCGATAGCCGTCAAAAACGTCTTTCCTGCCGTTGTGTTAGCTAATTCAACCACTGTTGTCACCTCTTCTGGCACACCAATCTTAACAGCTAAATCATTCAAATAGCCACCTTCTTGACCTAAATTTGTCGCTGCAGTCTTGGAACCAATCGTCAATGCCTCTTTCAATGCTGCAACAGTATCCGTAGTTGATGCTAACGTATTCAAAACATCTTCATTACAAGCCAAGAATGCAATAGGCATTCCTAATCCTATTGTTGCATACAAAGCAACTTTTCTCAATTTCGAACGTAATTTCATATTTCCCTTATTATTAAAGTTCTAAAAATTTATGACGAACAAAAGTAAGGAAAATTAAAAACAACACCAACTAATCACAAAAAAAACTAATTCATCATTTTTTTGTATCACCACTGTTGGGGAGGTTGCCTCTCCTCTCATCTGTCATTCGTGTTTGTTTTTTAGATTCCTCTATCTTTAATTCTCTTATGGCACATCATCATACTCACCCAAGAAGAGCAGTAGCCCCGTCTTTTTTTCACAGATGGCGAAGGCGAACGGACGGTTGCAGTCCATGTGAAATACTGGGTCTGGTTCATCCTCAACTTCACAAAGTAATACTGTTATGGAAGTGACTGCGGCCGCTTCGGTACCCTCTTCACTTACGGACAAGAAGAAATCAGTTGCCCTGTGGCACATCATCATACTCACCTACAAAGATCAAGAGCCCTGTCGTATTCTCACGAATGACGAAGAAAAACGGACGGTTACATTCCATTTTGAATTTTGCTTCAGGCATCATCATTTTGGAATCCACCACAGTAGAGGTAACAGCAGCTGCTTCTGTTCCTTCCTCGTCCACTTTTACGAAATAATCCTGAGCAATTTGACTAACGTACAATGCCTCCATTGGATCAATGATTGCATTAGGATATCTCGTGAAGATATCATTGATATTCAATTCAGACAGCACATCCCCTAATTGATAATTACCTTTCACTTCAAACTTAGGCATTATCACATTACATGTCATTTTTTGGAAAGGAATGGCGTTCAATTGAAGCGTCGGCAATACCTCATCAAGGTCATGACCCTTTTTCGGCAATATCACAATCATACTATAAGCAGAGGTTTGGGTCGTATCCTTCATATCAAAGTCCCCGCTAACATAATCCATCTCAACAGCCTGGTAATCATCTGTTTCAGCACACTTCATGTATTTATTTTCAATCTCCATGAATTGAGTTTGTTGGGACTGACTTTGTACGCCCTGAAAATTTTTCTCCCCGATACCTTCGAAAACGAACTTCCATTTCGCCTTGAAATAGCAAGCGTTGTTGAGAACAAGCTGTGTATTAGGATTAACATCTATTGAGAGCGATTTTATACGATCGTTGGTCATAAGAGCTGCCCAAAAATTTATTGTATCCAAAGCATTTTTGGAATTATTAAGGAAATCCAGATGTCTAACCGTTGCATAATATTTTTCCCTTGCCTGTGATAAGAACTCATCATAAACAGCAGCACCATTCTGGATCCATAACGCATTCGCAGTATGGATATCCACACTATCAACATTTGAGTTAATGGAGTTATACACTTTTTGAAAGAAGTTGTTCATATCACTCAACGCAGTTGAGGTCTGAAAGCCCAATGCATCGGTGATCTCCTTGGCTCCCTCTGCAGATGCTCCATTAGCGCATAGACCTAAGGCAATATTAAGACTGACCGGTGAGAAGAAATGAAGCGATCTTGGCTCCGTGGATCCTGGTTCAACCGGCATCTTACGGATCTTTGCATAACATCTCATGGCAAAATCATTGGTCGTCTGAACAAACGACTGTTCTTGATCAGTCACCACCAGCGGATTAGGTGCCGCATATTTAGGAGGGAACGTCCAATCGTTCAATGGTTTATACACAGGCTGTGTACTCTCACCAAATGTTACGCTATCCACTTGGTTGATTTCAAACACCTTTTGTTCGCCGTTCTTCAACCAAACCTGCATGCTGTTGAGTGTCTCGGCGAATGAAGCAACACAAAATGTCAATGTTGCAACCCCTAATAATAAATTTCTTTTACTCATATCCTATTTCCTAATTATATAGTATATCATTCAACGTGTTTAAATCTTCTAACGCAAGAGAATACAGCGACAAATGCTATCGATTTACTCTTCCTCTTTATCTACCTTTTCCACTACGTTCACTTTACCCATGAATAGCAACATACCTGTTGTCTTTTCACGTATAACAAATCCGAACGGACGGTTAACTTTCATACTTGCTGTACTGCTTGGTAATGCAGAACCCGCAGCTACAATAGATGTTACAGCAGCCGCCTCTGTTCCTTCTTCATCCACCTTGATATATGTATCTTGTACAATTTCAGTAATAAAAGAGGACATATTAACAGCAAAAGGATAACTGCCAAAAATATTGGCAATACCCATCTCTTTCATATTATCAACCAAAGATAGAGAAGATTTTATACCAAATCTTGGAAATTTCAAATCGACCATCGTTCGTTTCAATGAAATACTATCCCAATTGATAGCGTCAAAGGTTTCATTCAGATCCTTTCCTTCCGCTGGTAAAAACAGCAACATACTGTAACTTCCCATTCCATTGTTGGACAAGATCTCATTTTTATATCCATATGTAAGTTCAACCATTTGATAATCATCCGTTTGTGTATAAAGATAAGTATCCTCCGAATGCATCATATCAACGATCTGTTTATTTCCTTCAACTGTCATAAAGGTATCACTTTTCGTCATACTCTCAACGATATCCACATGCCAACCAGCTTTGAAATAACAAGCATTATTTATAACAAGAGTAGTAAAATTATCAATCATAATATTTAAATGCTTAATGCAATCGTTTGTCATAAGAGCAGCCCATTTATCTATCGTATCTTTAGCTACAACTGGAGCATTCGCATAATCCAAGTGACGAACTGTAGCATAATATTGATCATGAGCCACATTAAGGAACGAAGGTTTCACGATAGCCCCCATGGCTGGCCATATAGCATTATTTACTTTAATAGTAACACTATCAATTGGTGAGTTAAGCGAAAGAATTATACTGTTAAAGAATTGATTCATCTCATCAATTGAATTATCTCCTTGAAATCCTAAAACATCAGCAATTTCCGCTGCTCCCTTGGAAGAAGCACCATTCGCACACAAACCAAGAGCAATCTGTAAACTGATAGGAGAATAAAACAAATTCTCATTCCCATGAGTTTGATTAATCAACGAAAAAGATTTCTTAGCAAAATCATTTCCCGTATGGACGTATGAGAGTTGCTCATTTGAGAGAGAAAGAGGCATAGGACGATTGCTTTGTGGAAGGAAAGTCCAATCATTCAATGGCTTGAATTCTTCTTGTTGAATCACACCAAAGGTGACACTATCAACCTGATCAATCTCAAAAACTTGCTGTTCGCCATTCTTTAGCCAAACCTGCATATTATTAGGCGTATTAGCAAATAAGCCTAAACAAGATGCTCCAACTATAAGAGCTGTAACTAATTGATTCTTTTTCATAAATTTAACTATTTGTGTTGATAGAAGTGTATATAATAAATGGTCGGTCCAAAGATATAAATTTTTATCTTTATTATTTCTTATTTATGAATTTTTTCAACGAACGACATCGAATAGATGCCTAGTAACATTTCAATGATGTAACAAAAAAAAGGGACCATTCTTTTGGAACAGTCCCTTATAAGATGTCGCACCGCGATTAAGTTAAACTCCCTGTAATATGTTTTGAACGTATATCAGCCTTTGTAATCCACTCGTGCTAAAAGCATCCCGAAGGTGTGGCCCGCCATTAACTGACAGTTTGCCGTTCTTTGATTGTCTTTTTTCTTGTTAAGTTTAACAATCTTCAAGGAACGATGCGACAATTCTTCAAATATCTTCTCACAATTAATCAAGACTCTCTCTGAAAAGAAACACTGCTTGATTTCTTGTTCTTTTGTTTTATTGATTCAAATATATAAGGATTTTTTTTATTCCACAAGCAAAAATAGTATTGTTTTTTCTATTTGTTTATTGTATATTGCAAAGGTTTTGTGATTACGAAAATCCATTCTTAGTTTTAAGTGTATAAAAAGATGTCAGGTAATTTATATTTAATACCTAATACATTAGGTGATTGTGAGATAAACAATGTTTTTCCAAATTATAACTTGGATATCATACACAAAGTTAAGTTTTTCATAGTCGAAGATGTTCGGACAACTCGTAGGTTCCTAAAAAAAATCGATTCCAAAATCAACATCGACGAATTACAATTCTTCACACTAAACAAGCACACCTCACCGCAGGAGATTTCTTCCTATTTGAATCCGCTGAAAGAAGGGAATGACATGGGTATCATCTCAGAAGCCGGCTGTCCTGCCATTGCTGATCCAGGGGCCGACATTGTCAAGATTGCGCAGGAAAAGAACTACACTGTGATTCCGCTGGTTGGTCCCTCTTCTATCCTATTAGGTTTAATGGCTTCTGGATTCAACGGTCAAAGTTTCGCTTTCGTTGGTTATCTACCGATCAAAGACAATGAAAGAACACTACGAATCAAGCAGTTGGAGAAAAGGGCTCATGTCGAACAACAATCTCAGATATTCATAGAGACCCCCTATCGCAATCAAAAAATGCTGGAAGAGATTCTCTCCATTTGTCAACCCAACACAAAATTATGTATTGCGTGCGACATCACACTGAGCACAGAATACATCAAAACAAAATCCATCGCTGAATGGAAGAAAACCCAGTTGCCAGACCTGAATAAAAGACCTTGTATATTTATTCTTTATTGATTCTCCTGCAAGGTCAATCAATCATCGTAAAGACAACGAGTCTCCCCTATTCAAACGCAAAACGGTTGAAGGATTATACAACGAAGTGATATTTATTTGCTTTGTGAATACTCCAAATTAGCCACTTGATAAAGTGCTTGTGCCTCTTTCATCTGCTTTTGTGAATAGTCACTCATAAGTTCCTCTTGATACATCCAATTACCAAGATCCGTCACCTTATATTGTTTGATTTGTTTAACAGGTGACAATATCGTCAAGATACCATCCGCATAGTATCCAAGGTCCTGATAGGTTGCCATGAAGGCTCTTTCTCTATAAGAATCCGATAAGATATTCTGACCATAAAACTTCGAATCATAAGAGAAATTCAGCATAGCGAAAAGTGTTGGCATCAAGTCTATTTGTGAACATACTTTCGAAATTCGTGCAGGCTCCACAAAACCAGGTGCATAGATCAATGCCGGTATATGATATCCTTCTAACGGAAGACTGGTTTTTCCAGCGCTAGAAGCACAATGATCTGCCACAATCACAAAAACAGTCTCCTTAAACCATGGTTTCTTCTCTGCATCTGCAAGGAACTTCCCAATCGCATAATCAGTATATTTCACCGCAGCACGTCGCGTCATAGGACTGCCATCCACCACAATTCGACCCTCAGGATAAGTAAACGGACGATGATTACTAATGGTCATGATATGAGCAAAGAATGGTTGATTCTTTGCATAATCCATATCACACAACGTCATTGCTTCACGATAACTATCCTCATCACTTGTTCCCCAGATATTATCAAACAAGATACTATCCTTTTCGTACTTGAACTTATCATGGATATCATACTTGTTCTTACCGAAGAACTCTCTCATATTATCAAAATAGCTATCTCCCCCATATACATACATCGTATGGTACCCGAGCGACTGCAATACTTGTCCGGTAGAGAAAAACTCCTTCTCAATGGTGCGTTTCACCAGACTCTCTCCTGAACTAGGCGGCAAAGAAAGCGTCACAGCCTCCAATCCTCTAACCGTACGGTTTCCCGTTGCAAACAGATGATCAAAAACCAAACTTTTAGATACCAACTGATCCAGATTAGGTGTAATGCTTCCGTCATCTCCATACGTACCCATGAAATTAGCGCTTAAACTTTCCACCGTTATCAAAACAATATTTTTACGTATAGGAGCAAGGTCCGATTGCACATGACTCACACCTGTAGAATCCTCGTGACATAATTCTTTCTTTAACTTATCAGCCTCTTCTGTGTCCATCAAAGGATAAAACTGTGCATAATCCAACTCGTTGTTCACAAAAGCTTCTAAGAAGTTCCAACAGCCATTTTTCGGCAATTCAGTCAGATAGACGTTATTCGTATTCAAATTATTATAACCCCAATGAAGCCATTTAAAGCTAACGAATAATAGAACAACGAAAATGCCTAGCTGAATGAGATAGTATTTTCCACTCGCAATGCAAGCATCCTTAACCGAATAGCCTCTCGTCATCAGCCAACAGAACAAAGCAGACAATGATAACACTCCAAGCACCAACGGAACCATCGGATATGATTCAATGATATTTCCAACAATCTCATTGGTATATATCATATAATCAACAGCAATAAAATTGTATCGAACACCAAATTCATACCAAAAAACAGGTTCACCAATCAATATAAAAAGGACATTAAAACATCCATACAAGAATATCACCAAATAAATAGCGCCCACATGCCACTTATCCCTTACAGCTGGGACAAACAACTTGAGACTAAAGCAGGCCAGCACCACTATCAATAAAACATTTGCAATCTCTGGTACCACTCCACCATATTCATCTGTTATATCATTGAAAAAGACCACATATATAGTCAATACAGCCAATATACCTTCAATGATATATCCCCATGGTTTCTGATACTTCTTATCTGTCATTGTCGTATAAAACAAAAAGGCAGGTATCAGTCCGATTGTAGCAAACATCAAATCATTTAGGAATCCTAAAAAAAAGATTCGCAAATACTGTCCCACAGTAAAATCAACAACAGTGATGGGTAAAAACAACAGAATCACCCTGATAATGAATCCTATAAGAACTGAGATGACATAAAATCTTGAAGCAAAGATGCTCATCCAATCTTTAAAACACAACTTTTTCATTTATTATTTTTTTTTGCAAAATTATAAAATTATCTCAAAGCACCTTCACTTGACTTGAAAAATCGGAATGAAACCAATACCTTTGCATCTCAATAATAAGGAAAAACAATGACCCCTAAATACTCTGACGAAAAGTTCTGGTTCGAACACGCTTCTCAATTCAAAGGAAAAAGTATCGATATCTTTTATGTGTATCCAACCATCAATTCAGAACCGCTTACCAACCGCGGAAACGTTCCCGCCTATACAGACATAAAAAGAGCTGAAATACGTAATGCAGCACGGAAGACTCAGACATACAATAAAATAGTCTATGCAGCAGACGATTTCAATTTCTTTGCTCCATATTATCGTCAGATGACAACAAAAGTTTTCGCCATGAGTAAGACGGAAAGAAAGGCTCGTGCGAAACTATCCATATCAGATGTAAAAAGAGCATTTCAATATTACATGCGGGAATACAATAACGGACGTCCCTATATCCTGTTAAGTCACAGTCAAGGATCACAAATGGTATTGGAATTGTTAAAACATGGAATGACGGACAAACAATTCGACCAAATGATAGCGGCCTATTTGATGGGCTATGAAATCACACAGAAAGAGTTGGATAAATTTCCCAAACGATTAAAACCAGCAACAGGGGAAATGGACAAAGGTGTTATCATCTCATATAACTCAGCAACCACCGTCAATGCCAAATCGCCCCTACTATCAGAAAGTGCCGTTTGTATCAATCCCTTGAATTGGAAGACAGATGATTCGATTGCTCCTGCGTCCTTACACAAAGGTATTATTCGTTACGATAAAACCCTACACAAATACAAGACGACACCCAACTATACAAGAGTACAAATCCAAGATCATACACTTATCTGTTTGGATGTCAAGCCTGAAATCTGCTACAATGAAACGCTCGAAGAACCTTTTCCTTTGGGGAATTTGCACTTTGCCGACACTTGGTTATACGCTGAAAATATAAAAGAAAACATGCGGAAAAGAAGTGGTTTAATAAAATAATATACTATATTTGTAGGAACAACTTCTTTATTTCTTTTACAATCATGAGAAAATCAGTCAATAAAATCATATTAGCGATAATCACTGCATTGGGGTTTTCTATTTCCTCAACCGCCAATTCACAACAAGCAAAAAAGGTAAAACGCTATACTTATTTTCCCAGAAAAGAAATAAGAATTATGTCTGAAGATTCAGTACCACCTCTACCCCCAGACTTCCCATCCGTCGTTTCTTTATACGGCGTACCTAATACAATATTTCGAGACATTCCAGATCAAACTGACTCAAATGATTCGACAACAACAAGTAACGACACCATACAATCAAGCGACAAAAACAAGGAGGTTCCTAACGAAGAAAAATAAATCAGTTTAGAACATCCATAAGATTTTATCTATATGTTGTGACTTTTGTTACAAGAAAATGTTACATTTGCGAGATATTAAAATCCAATAATATGAAAGTAAAAAGTATAATACCATTTGCACTAGTTGCACTCGCCTCAATGAGTTTAAACTCTTATGCTTATGATTACCGATCATATAATGCAGCCTATCAAAATTCTGATTATCGTGAAGCGCTCAACATGGGCTTAAAATTCTTCGGAGGACAACGATGCGGAGACAGTCACAACTGGATGTTAGTTGACAATCCGAATGTCCGCAAGAAGTATTGCCACAAACAAGATGGCAAAGGCAAGGTGAACAACGGAGGCAATGGCAACTATGATCTCACAGGAGGATGGCATGATTGTGGCGACCACATCAAAGTAGGAACGACCATGGGCTATGCCGCCGTATCCCTCCTTATTGCATACGATGTATGGCCAGAAGCTTTTCAAGACAATTACGATGAAGCATACAGCTCATCTAATAACATTCCAGATGTGTTGGATGAAGTAAAATATGCAACAGATTATTTTATAAAATGTTTCCCTGATGACAATACGTTTGTCTATTATATTGGATTTGATGGAGATCATAATGTATGGATGACATCCTCCAAGCAATCAGAGGAATCTGTAGCCAACGGAGGTGATCCTCGTCCCGTGTGGACAGCCACAGACAAAGGAGGTCCGCAAGCTGCCAACTATGCATCCGCATTGGCATTGATGTCGCTAAAATATCCGGATGCATCCTACAAAGAACTATGCAAGACATACGCCATCAAAGCCTATAATTTTGCTAAAAAGAACAAATCAGCTCACGCTTCCATTCCGACTTTTTATGCAAGTCCGAATTCAGAGTGGACGGATGAACTTGCACTTGCCGCCATCCTATTATATAAACTAACAGGCGAAAGTCAATACAAGACTGAAGCATTAAACTACCTAAGTGGCAAATGGGAATCCAATTCGCCTTTGGCATGGGATACCGTATCTGACTTTGCTTATTACTACATTGCAAAAGATAATTCAAGTGCAAATAACGGACAAGGAGGATACTATGCAAGCTTCCTTGAAAAAAATGTATATAGATTACATTTACAAGATCCAGAAGAACCTACAAGCGACGGTTCAGAATGCACGAGCAACGGATTCCCTTATTACAGAAGCAAATGGGGCAGCAACAAACTAGCGCTAGGAGGTGCTGTTGCTGCAGCTTTATATGTAAAACTTGTTGAAGATGGTGATGTTAACACAACAAAAAATATCAATAAAGCGAAGAACTTCACCTACAGAATCGTTGACTATGTATTAGGACAAAATGAGTTCAATCATACTTTCTTGCATGGTTTTAAAGGCGATATGACACACAGAATCCATCACCGTAATGCCATGGGAAGAGACGACAATCCACCTACTAACACGAAAAACTCAAGCGACTATATGTTTGCCAGTGGAGGTGTGATTGGAGGTCCTTCTGGATATGGTCAATTTAAAAACATCATTGAAGGTGGAGATAGTTTTCAAGAGACAGAAGGTGGATGTGACTACAACGCACCATTTGTAGCTGCCATTGCAAGCATAGTAGCAGAAAAAGACCCAGTTTCTGTAGATCTTAATGATGCAGAATCCACTCTTACAGAGAACTCATTCATCGTATATCCAACCTATTTTGATGATTACATAATCGTAGATATGATTGAAAGAGCCTATAGCCGTTCCGCTTCAGTTCAATTATACTCTATTGATGGACAGTTGATACAAACAATAGATATCACAAATAAGATTTCAACCGTAATAGAAACAAACACACTTCCTACTGGATTCTACATTGTAAAGATTTCAGCAGACAGTAATTCTGTTTTCTATAAAGTTGCAAAAAAATAAAATAAAAAAGGGTATTTTAAAACTATCAAAATGGTAAAAAAACTTCTATTATTTCTATTGATACCGATACTGATTTTATGCGGTTTTGGTTATTATCGTTACTATTTTGTTTTCGGTGAAGGAGTAAAAAGCGGTGTCTTAAATTATGTCGTAAAAAAAGGCTATATCTTTAAGACATACGAAGGGAAGATGATTCAAAATGGATTTAAAAGCACACAAGCAGCGGGGTCTATACAGTCGAATGAGTTTATTTTTTCCATTGAAAACGAAGAAGTTGCATTAAAACTCATGAACATGGGCGATCGTCAAGTTGACCTCACCTATCGTGAATACAAGAACCCACTTCCTTGGAGAGGGAACAGCGAGTTCGTCGTAGAGAATTTCATTGTCAAAGTGGAGAGTTTAACGCTTGATAAAAATGAAGAGATACTAAAAATCGGCGACTCCGAGTTTTTAACGCCAACGATTTTCCCTAAAGAGGCAACAGATCAAACCATTACATGGACCACATCCAATCAGAACATTGTATCTGTTTCTGAGCAAGGTGAGATCAAAGCAAATGCGAAAGGAAAAGCTATCATTTATGCAACGATAGGTCCTCTCACAAGCAGTTGTACTGTATATGTCAAAGATGCAGCAGAAATAACATCTGATGAGGAAAATTACAAAGAGAAATATAATAACTTAGTTAAAAGTTTACAAGAAAGAAACGCGAACTCATATAATTCAGATCCACAAGAATTATATGACAATAGTGGATATTAATTCACGACCATTAACAGATCAGAAAAATCGGGGAAGTATTCTTTCTTGTATTTTTCTGATTTTTTTTTTAATTTCGTGGCAAATTAATTATTTTTTTTACAGCATTGAACACAAAAGAAATATCATTAGAGATTCGAAAACGTCTTCAGATAGATTCTGAGACGTCGGATGCACTTTTCTCCTCTTTTGTAAACGTTCTAAAAGAAGAGATGCTAAGTGGTAACTCATTATCAATCCCAAGTTTCGGTATATTCGAAGCCAGGAGAAAAAAGGAACGTATCTCAATAAATCCTGTAACAAAACAACGACTCCTTTCTCCTCCTAAGCAGTCGCTAGCTTTTAAAATGAGTGCCATACTGAAAGATAAATTAAACCAATAACGTTTTGTTATGAACGAAAAAAAAAGTTTACAAGACATCTTAGGTCAAATAGCTGAAGAAACCGGAGCAACCAAAAAACTCACGGAGAATTTTCTTCGTACTCTTTTTGAAATCACTGAAGAAGCATTGCAAAAAGATGGTATAGCGAAGATTCCGAACTTAGGGACATTTAAAATTATTGCCATTGAAGAACGTAAAAGTGTGAATGTGCAAGACGGCACAGAAATGGTTATTCCTGCCCATAAAAAAGTATCATTCACACCAGAAAAAAATCTTAAAGACGATATCAACAAACCGTATGCTCATTTGGAAACGTATGTTCTAAATGCAGACGGACCTATTGATACTGATCCAGAAGATGACAACGACGATGACGAAGAGATGCTTTCTTCAACGATCTCTTCCGTCACCCCTGATGCTGTACAGAATAATCAACCATTCGAAGAGAATAATTCATCTAATAATAGTTCACTTCACCATGAAAATGAACCAACACCATTCACTTACACAACAATCTCTCAACCTATGGCAGACAATACAAACACTCCAGAAAATGTAAGCACAACAGATGCTAACAACGAGATAACGAATCCTAGTACGCCAACACCGGTAGAACAAACCCCTACCCCTGTTGACACCAACCCAATACAGGTGAATCCTTCACCCGTAACGGTTGACACCAATCCCACACCAGTAGAACCTTCTCCTGTTAATGTGGAGACGAATCCTATTCAGGTTGAACAACCTACTGTATCTGTAGAAACCAATCCTATTCAGGTTGAACAACCTACTGTATCTGTTGATACCAATTCTTCTATTGAGGAATCGACTACAACGTCTGTCCAAGATGTAACCACCGAAGTAACAAACAACAATCCGGAGAAAGTCGATACTCCAACAGAATCAACTACTGAAACAACATCAGAACCAGCAACAGAAACAACAGTTCAACAAGACATCACTGACAACAAGAACACAAGTGATGAAACTCCGAAAGATCCTGTTGCAGACACAAAAGAAGTTGAAACAAAGGCAGAAGGAGAACCTGCTGACAAGAAAGATGAGGAAGAAAAACAAGCAGTTGCAGACAAAGATAAGAAAGCTAAAAAAGACAAGCTAAAAGCAAAAGATAAGAATAGAAAAGCAGACAAAGAATCTGGTAAAAACACAAATAAGATGTGGTTAGTCTGGGTTGTATTAGGCTGCATATTTATCGTTGCCTTGCTATTTATCTTAAAATATGCATTAGACAAGCAAGACAATAAGCCAGAAGAGCAAGTTCCTACTACAGTTGTTGAGGATGGAAAAGACAAAGCAAGTACAGAGACATCCACCACAACTAAAGACAATCAAGAAGATGATTTTGATGAATTTGCTTCTGCACCAGAAGTGACTTATGACAATCCAGAGGCATACGTGAGCAATAATTCAGACAATGATTCAAGTTCAGAATCAGCTGAAGAATCCAGCTCATTCGATCAAACGGCTACACACACCTTTGATTCTCAGCTAATTGATTTCATGAAGATCAATCATCCTGAATTAAACTTCCCTTCTCAAGTAAAGATCAGAGAAGAGTATGTTGTTAAAGAAGGAAGTCGTTTGGCTCAGATCTCAAGAAATGTGTACAATGGTGTATTTAATTTCTGGGGTTATATCTATTTCTTTAACAAGGATGTATTGTCCAGTCCGAATGATGTAAAACCAGGAATGACGCTAAAAATTCCTGATATGGATGAAACATTTACCAATTCCAAATCTGAAAAATATAAGAAGATTGCAGATGAAGTAAATGGCATATTAAAATAAATAATGTTAAAATGGATGTTAGCCAATTAAATTATGTTAAGGGTATAACATTTAAGGCAATATTAAATTCAGAAACAAGTTTTTACTTCAAAAGATAAATAATTAACTAAAAAAAAATAAAATGGACCAGATTGATATTAGAACATTGAATGAAAAGATTGAGCAACAAAGCTCTTTTGTGGATATGCTCGTCATGGGAATGAATAAATCCATTGTCGGACAGAAGCATTTGGTTGAGTCATTGTTAATCGGACTATTAGCTGATGGTCACGTTCTTTTGGAAGGTGTTCCTGGATTAGCGAAAACATTAGCCATAAAAACGTTAGGAGAATTGATTGATGCTAAATACAGTCGTATTCAGTTCACACCAGACTTATTGCCTGCGGATGTGATTGGTACCATGATATATAGTCAGAAATCAGAAGAATTCAATATAAAGAAAGGTCCTATATTTGCCAATTTAGTTTTAGCAGATGAGATCAACCGTGCACCAGCTAAAGTTCAAAGTGCATTATTGGAAGCAATGCAAGAAAGACAAGTAACCATCGGTGAAGAGTCTTTCAAGCTACCAAAACCTTTCTTGGTATTAGCAACACAGAACCCAATCGAGCAAGAAGGTACCTACCCTCTTCCAGAAGCTCAGTTGGACCGTTTCATGTTGAAAGTTCACATTTCTTATCCAAAACCAGAAGAGGAGCAACAAATCATTGCTCAAAACATAAACAAAGAAAAGGTTGAGATATCAGCTATATTAAAACCAGAGGACATCATTAAAGCAAGAAATGTTGTTCAAGAAGTTTATATTGATGAAAAGATACGGAAATACATCGTGGATATTGTAAATGCTACACGTTATCCTGAACAATATAAATTAGAAAATCTAAAAGAGATGATTTCATTTGGTGGTTCACCTCGTGCATCTATTAATCTTGCATTAGCTGCTAGATCATACGCCTTTATCAAACGTAGAGGTTATGTTATTCCAGAGGATGTTCGTGCAATTGCCATGGATGTTCTTCGTCATCGTATTGGTTTGTCTTACGAAGCAGAAGCCAACAACATGACATCAGAAGACATTGTCAATGAAATCTTAAATGCTGTAGAAGTACCTTAATTTTCTTTTCATACCATAGGGAACTCTGTTTCCCTATCTTTTATTTAACCATAATGCAAATAGTAGTTATGGAGATATTTCAAAAGGGTTAGACAGATGAAAGATACAAATGAAATATTAAAAAAGGTACGAAAGATTGAAATAAAAACCAGAGGACTTTCTCGTAATATATTTGCAGGAGAGTATCATACTGCATTCAAAGGAAGAGGTATGACATTTTCTGAAGTGCGAGAATATCAATATGGCGATGACATCAGGAACATCGATTGGAATGTCACAGCACGCTTCAACAAACCATATATAAAGGTATTTGAAGAGGAACGTGAGATGACCATGATGTTGGTTGTTGATGTTTCCGCCAGTGGTGAGTTTGGTACTGTCAATCAGATAAAGAGAGACATGTTGGCTGAAATTGCAGCAACGATTGCCTTTTCTGCCATTCAAAACAATGATAAAATCGGTGTGATCCTTTTCTCTGACCGAATAGAAAAATTTATTCCACCACAAAAAGGGAAAAAACATGTATTGTATATCATCCGTGAATTATTAGGATTCGAACCTGTAAGTAAAAAGACTGATATTCAAGGAGCGTTGCAATATTTAACCAACGCAATCAAAAAGAGATGTACTGCATTCATAATCTCCGATTTTATCAGTAGTGATTTCTCCAAATCATTGGTTATCGCTAACAGAAAACACGACATGGTAGCGCTTCAGATCTATGATAAGAGAGAAATTGAATTGCCTTCTGTTGGTCTGATTAAAGTCAAGGATGCAGAGAGCGACCAAGACATGTGGATTGACACATCTGACAAAAAGATTCGAAATGCCTATCAAAAATATTGGTTAGACAGACAAGAAACGCTCAAACAGACATTCAATCAAAGTGGTGTTGATACAATCTCTATTGCAACAGACGAAGACTATGTGAAAGCCTTAATGAAGCTGTTCAGACATAGAGCTTAATTTTAGAATAGTTGTATGAAATCGATAAAAAAACATATCCTTTTATTCTTTTTATCTTGTATAGGTGGTTCTATTGCGGCGCAAACAATAGATGTTTCAGCTAAGATAGACTCCTCATCAATGTTAATTGGTGAACAAAGGCATATTCGGTTGGAAGTTATTCAGCCACAAAGTGCTGAAGTAAGATTCCCTATAATAGGGCATACGGACACATTGGTTCCTGGTGTGGAAATCTTGGCTATTTCAAACCTCGATACCATTCCTGCTGATGGCGTAAGACTTAAAATTTCACAGGATATACTTATAACATCATTTGATACTGGAAAATATGTAATCCCGTCATTTAAGTTCACAACCAGAACGAAAGAGTACGAATGTCCGAGAATCTATTTACAGGTATCTACAATTGAAGCAGATTTCGAGAAAGCTCAACTAACTGATATCGAAGAGAATTACGATCCAGGCATCAATATCAAACGTATATTTCTCTACTTATCGATTCTTCTCATATTAGCCTGCTTAGGATATATCGGATATATCCTCTACAACTATTATATGCGGATGAAAGCAATCCAAACTGAAACGGAAGTGAAGGTTGATCCAAGATTACCTCACGAGGTAGCTTTAGAAGAATTGAATGAAATAAAAGAAGAGAAAGTTTGGAAAAAAGGATTTACCAAACAATATTATACCAATATTACTGACACCCTTCGTGAATATTTTGTAAAACGATTCAATATTTCGGCAAAAGAAATGACCTCTGCTGAAATCATCGATTCTCTCAAATATAACAGCGATGCGTCTCCTATTTTGGATAATATGAAACAAATCTTTTCTACTTCTGATATGGTTAAATTTGCGAAACAAGAACCAACTCAGGAAGAAAACGAATTAAGTATTTTAAATGCTTATCGCATTGTCAATGAGACGATTTTGATTCCGAAGGACAATATACCAGAGGAGAATCCAAGCAACAATGAGATAAACAATAAAAATCTAAAGACTGAACAATAATGGAAATAACATTTCAAAATCCGTCTTATCTATATTTTCTACTATTGTTAATACCTTTAGCTGCATGGTATATCTATAGAAGAAAACGTACAACGGCCAATCTCCAGATGTCAAGCACAAATGCTTTTCAAGGTGTTGGTAAAAGTTATAAATATTATATTCTTCATCTTCCTTTTGTTCTACGCATGGGGACTATAGCTCTCCTAATAATTGTATTGGCTAGACCTCAAGCATCAGACAGTTGGTCGAACAAAGATGTTGAAGGAATCGATATTGTCATGGCGGTCGATGTATCAGGCAGTATGATCGCAGAGGATTTAAAACCCAACCGATTGGAAGCTGCCAAGTCCGTAGGCGCAGAGTTTATCGCTTCTCGTCCAAATGATAATATTGGTTTGGTGGTCTTTGCCGGAGAAAGTTTCACCCAAAGTCCGCTAACATCCGACAAGACAGCGCTCATCGGATTGATGAATAGCATTTCAGACGATATGATTTCAGAAGATGGAACAGCCATCGGTATGGGATTAGCCAATGCAGTCAATCGTATCAAAGAGAGTCAGGCAAAATCAAAAGTCATCATTCTTCTTACGGATGGTTCTAACAACCGAGGTGAAATTGATCCGTTAACAGCTGCAGAACTAGCCAAAGCGTATAATATAAGGGTCTATACAATTGGTGTCGGTACCAAAGGACAAGCGCCCTACCCTGTCCGTACGGTTTTCGGTATAAAGAGACAAATGGTACCTGTTGATATTGATGAAACAACCTTGAAATCAATCGCAGAGAAAACCAATGGTCAATACTTCCGTGCAACAGACAATAAATCGCTGAAAGCTATATACGCTGAAATTGACCAATTGGAAAAGACGAAAATACAAGTGACAGAATATAGCAAAAAGACAGAAGAGTATCTTCCGTATGCTATAGCAGCCTTGATTTTACTTCTATTTGAAATAATTCTTAGAACCACGGTTTTAAGACATATTCCATAAATAATTTCCCAAAAGAAAGGAGTTAGATATGCTATTCAGATTTGCAAATCCACAATATTTATATTTACTACTAATCATACCTGTATTTATAGGTTGGTTTTTAGTCACACGTTTCTACAGACAGAGACAAATAAAGAAATTTGGTAATTATGAACTACTAAAGAACCTTATGCCTGGCGTTTCAAACTTCAGACAACATCTAAAATTTTATCTGTCAATATTAGCGTTAACAGGCATCATCTTCATTTTGGCTCGACCTCAATTCGGTTCAAAACTTGAAACAGTCAAGAAAAAAGGATTGGAAGTTATGGTCTGTCTAGACATCTCCAATTCCATGTTGGCTGAGGATGTACAACCCAATCGTTTGGAAAAATCCAAACAGATGTTATACAAACTACTGGATGGACTCAACAATGACAAGTTTGGTGTCATCATCTTTGCGGGTCATCCATATACGCAATTACCGATAACCACCGATTATCAATCAGCCAAAATATTCATATCAACAATACAACCTAACATCATCCGTCAACAAGGAACAGCTATAGGTGCTGCGCTAGAAATGGCCAGTAAAGCTTTTTCTGAAGAAGACATCAGCAAGGGACAAGCCATCATTGTCATAACAGATGGTGAGAACCATGAAGATGATGCAGTGAGTATGGCACAACAGATTGCTGCGAAGGGAATTCAAGTGAATGTGATTGGAATAGGAAAACCTGAAGGATCCCCTATTCCTGTATCTGGCACAAATAATTTCAAGAAAGACAAAGATGGCAATGTTGTCATCTCAAAGCTAAACGAAAACATGTGTCAAGAAATAGCCAGAGCAGGAAATGGAACATATATTCGGGCAGACAACACCAATAATGCGATGAAAGTCATTCAATCCGAACTGGATAAGATAGCACATGAGGATGTTGAATCGAAGGTGTATTCAGAGTACAACGAACAATTTCCTCCCATTGTTTTGATTGTTATAATCATCTTGGTCATTGAGTTAATCATCTTAGAAAGGAAAAATGGATTGTTCCGTAACTTTAAATTATTTGATTGAAAATGGAGAAGAAAGAAATTATACAAATCAGTGCAACCACCACTGTCATCATCATATTATTAATATTACTTTTCTCTAATAAAAGTTCGCTGTCATTCAGACAGATCGGCGATTATATCAACCAAGGAAATGAATATTATGATGAAGAGAAATATGATGATGCCAAGATCAAATATGTAGGAGCTCTTCAGATTGATTCTACTAACAGTGGTGCGCTCTACAACAATGCAAATGCTGATTACAGAAATGGTCGCTACGAAATGGCAGATAAGACATACGCCAACGCTGTACGTTCCACATTAAAATCAGACGCAAGTGAGGATTCAAAAGAATTGGTTTCCAGCATATACAAAAATAAAGGTAATGCTAACATGAAACGATTGACTCCTTTAGATTCTATCATGATGACCAATGACTTAATTACAAAGATGGAAGCAGCGGGACAGAATGTAAATGAGGTTAAACAACAATTCTATAACAGCCTACAAGAAAATTTGAAGATTATTCAAACGCCTATCAAGGATTATAAAGAATCCCTTCGGAATGCTCCCGAAAATGATAGCACACGTTTCAATCTTGCCATGGCTCAGGATTATGAGAAAAAAGTAGCACAGATACTTCAATCAATGACGCCTCCTAGCAATGGTCAGAATAATCAGAACAATGATAAAAAAGATCAGAATCAAGATCAACAGCAGCAACAGCAAGATCAACAACAACAGCAGCAACAGCAGCAACAAGAAGAGCAGCAGTCGAAAGATCAGATGTCAAAAGAAAATGCTGAACAGATCTTGAACGCTTTGGAACAAGAAGAAAAAGATCAACAGAAAAAACGGAAAATCGAACAAAAAGATTCTCGATATAAAACAGATAAAGATTGGTGATTTTTTCCACCCCACTTTATTTGTTAGATGATAATTAGTATTTTTGCATGGCAAAGAAAGAACTAAAATAAAATGAAGAAAATAGTTTGTGTAATATTCACGTTTATAATTGCAAGTGTCAGCCTATGGGCTGCTAACGAAGATGTTTCTATTAAAGCATCGGCGCCCAATGTCGTTGCCATCGGACAACAATTCAGATTGGAGTTTAACATAAAAAATGCAAAGCCAACAGATCTACAAACTCCTGAAATCAAAGATTTTGAAATCTTGATGGGACCAAGCACCAGTTCTGCGAAACAAGTTTCCATCATAAATGGAGCAATGACGACGACTGAAAATCTAACTTATACATATATATTAACACCCAAAAAAGAAGGTACATTTACTATTTCGCCTGCAAGATTCACTCACAATGGTAAAACATTAATGTCCAATGCACTTACCATTAAGGTTGTCGCTCAAGGTGCTAACACGGGTGGCGGACAATCCTCCAATGGATATAACAACGGCAATCAAGGAGAAAACGTAACAGGAGTATCCGATACTGATCTTTTTTGCGTAGCTGAATACAACAAGAAGAAAGTATATGAAGGAGAACAATTGGTTACAACCATAAAACTTTATCATAAAGGAAATGTATCGGGCATAGATAATGTGAAATTCCCAGAATATAATGGATTCATCGCACAGGAAGTAAACATTAAAGATGAAGAAAGAAACGCTGGAATTGAAACATACAATGGAGCTCGTTACTACGTATATATTCTGAAAAAAGCAATACTTTTCCCTCAAAGAGCAAACAATATTGATATCGAAAACGGTAAGATAACAGTTGTTGCACAGGTTCAAAAACGTTCGTCCAACAGAAGAAGAAGCATTTTTGATATGGACGATTTCTTCGGAACCACCTATAACGTAAAAAAAGAACTTACTATCAAAGGCACCAAAATAGAAGTTATGCCTTTGCCTTCGCAAGGGAAACCCGACAATTTTAATGGTACTGTTGGATCATATAGAATCGAGACCTCTATCAACTCAACGGATGTCAAAGCCAACGATGCAATCAATCTAAAGGTTAAAATCACAGGAACAGGTAATATTAAATATGTTAAAGAGCCTGAAATAAAATTCCCTAACGACTTTGAAATCTATGATCCAAAGGTAAATTCTAAAGTAAACACAACAGGAAACATTGTCAGTGGAACAAAAGAAATAGAATATCTTGCCATTCCTCGTTATGCAGGAGTATATGAGATTCCGGCAGCTGATTTTTCATTCTTTGATCCAAAAGCGAAGAAATATGTATCCTTAAAAACACAAGCCTATACCATCAACGTAGCAAAAGGCGAAAACAACGCATCTGAAAACACTACAGTTGTTTCAAATTTTGGCAACAAAGAGAATGTAAAATACCTAGGAAAGGATATTCATTACATTAACACAAAGGATAAGAGCCTAAGTGCATATAGTACACCATTCTTCGGCTCCACCTCTTTCTATTTATGGTTTATCATTCCACTCTGCATATTTATCACCTTGTTTATCTTATACAGAAAACAAGTAAAAGAAAATGCAAACATTATCTTGGTGAAAAACAAGAGAGCAAACAAGCAAGCTACGAAGAGACTGAAAAAAGCACAACAACATCTAGTTGCTAACGAGAAAGAGCAATTCTATGAGGAAGTGTTAAAAGCACTATGGGGATATACTAGCGACAAGTTAAATATTCCTGTTTCTGAATTAGACAAAGATAATATCGAAGCTAAATTAGCAGAACATAAAATTGACCCAACAGTTATTAGCAACTTCATGAATGTATTGCAGACCTGCGAATTCGCACGCTTCGCACCAACAAATGGTCAAGAGGCTATGGATATGTTATACAACAAAGCTGTTGAATTAATCAGTACAATAGAAGAACAGATTAAAATTTAATCATATAACCGAACTAAAATGAAACGTATATTTATATTTTTTCTTTCGATACTTCCTATAATCTGCTTCGCATCAGAATCTAAACGATTGATAGAAGCGAACAACTTATATTCTTCTGAAAAATTTAAAGAAGCCGACAGCCTATATCAAATCGTTTTACAGGAAGAAGGTTCTTCTGCCGCTTTGTATTATAATTTAGGCAATGCCAAATATAAACAAGGTGAGATAGCACCTGCTATTCTCAATTACGAAAGAGCGCTTAAACTGGATCCCAACAATGAAGATATTCTTTTCAATCTTGAGATGGCCAAACAACAAACCACGGATAAGATTGAACAGTTAGATAACTTCTTCATCTCCGATTGGAACAAATCCATCCAAAACACGTTTAGCTCCGATGGTTGGGCCAAGTTATCCATCTTCTGTTTCATCTTAACTTTAATATGTGTTTCAATCTATTTCTTCGGTAAGATTAGTTGGCTTCGTAAAGCCTCTTTCTTTACGAGTATTTTTACTATTCTTTTGTGCATCATCTCATTCCACTATGCTAAGAATCAAAAGAATGTATTAATCTCGCATGACTATGCAATCATTTTTGCCCCTTCCGTAACAGGGAAAGGCTCACCTGACAATGGAGGCACAGATCTATTTTTACTACATGAAGGCACCAAAGTAAAGATAAAAAGCAAATTAAACGGATGGGTGGAAATTCAAATTGCCGATGGTAATGTTGGTTGGATACCTGAAAAATCAATTGAAATCATATAATCTCCTACGAAATATCTATTTCGAAATATAAAAATCATAGTAGAGACTGAATGACAACATTCAGTCTCTATTTTTTTATCTCATTGTTTTACAAATCATTACAAGCATACTTTTTTAGTCATCTCTCTTCTTACAATTTTCTTGTTTTATTATGCGTATTTTTTACACAAATAATTTGGTTGTATAAAAATTTACACCTATCTTTGTTGTGTAAAAATTACACAAATTAAATGTCGGTTTTATTAAAATGAGTGGCTTATGAATAAGTTTTATGCTGACTACCTTCAATTTGCCAAGCAAATGGTAGCCGAAAATAACAGAGAGATTGTCATTGAGAACAAAATGGAACGTAATGTATTATCATTAACACCATATATCTATAATAGCTGCAGTGCAAACTGTAGATTCTGTTCTGAAAAACTTGTACGTGGAGGACAAATCACAATTTGTCATGGTGTATGTAATGATTATGCAGAACGACTAAAGCGGATACTTGCACGTATCAAGGAGACTCCGATCTTCTTATCTTTATCTGGTAAGGAGCCTACAGAAAGTAAAGAGCAGTTACGTTTGATTCTGAACACGATAAATGAATTCCAACGCAATGGAGGAACCGTGACAGAAAAAGTAATGTATTCTAACTTAAGTGGTTTCGCAAAGGATTTCGATGGATTAGCTGATGTACTTCAAGGACAGCAAATAACAAGAATTGAATGTTCAAGACATCACTATGATGAAGAGATAAACCAATGGATAGTACGATTCAAACGATATAATGGTGAGATTGAGCCGATTATGCGAAATGCTGTTTTTGCTGATGTCGTTAAGAGATTGAATAACCTTATACCGATCAAACTGGTATGTGTACTTCAAAAGAAAGGAATCGGACAAGTAGATGAGATCATCAAGTATTTGAAATTTGCCGAGAGTATGAACATTAACGAAGTGGTTTTCAGAGAACTAGCCATGTTTAATGACTCTGTTGAACAAGGAGGAACTCAGCAGTATATCATCGAGAATCGTGTAGAGCTGATGGATATTCTGACAGAATTACCTACTGATCTGTTCAAAATCAAAGAAATTCAAAAGGGATATTACTATTTCTCTTTCGGGTATAAATATGGTGAGCGGATGAAGGTAAACTTCGAAATGTCTGATTATGAAGAAATGATCAGATACCACGGTAATATGGACGATGATAAGGTTTATAAATTAATATACTACCCTAACGGTATGTTATGTAAAGATTGGAATATGAAAGGTAAATTAGATTGGGTTTAACATAAAAAAGAAGTAAGATGACACCCTATTTCGAATTAGAAAAAATAGCAGTAGAACTCACTACGCGTTACAACTGCGTTTTATACGGAAGTCTTGGATTACAATTGACGTATCCAGAAGTATTGGATACGCCCCCACATGATGCTGATTTCATCACCAGATATGACAGGGAAAATTTAAAAGCGATTATAAAATATCTGCAACAGAATGGTTATCAAGTCTATTCTTGGGAAGATCCCATTGTAGATGGATTCGATATGAACATTTTAACCGGACGTATTTATATACGCGGGATAAAACACATAGACGGATATTCACCTGCAATTATTGACATCACATACGAACTGATACCATTCCCAATTGAGAATCTTTTATCTTTATCGATGATGAAAGGAGGAATCAAAATTTTAAACAAAGAAGGTTATATTATCGTACTTGATTTCTGTGAAAAAGAGAAGCATAAACAAGAAAGGAGAAGACTAATGGAGCTTTAAACCCTTTTGTTACATAGATGTTATTTCATAGTTAGCATAAAAAAAGCATACCCGAAGGTATGCTTTTTATTATTGTATGTGATTTAATTAGAATTTGAATCCAACAAATACACGCAAAGAATTCAAATTTTGTTTGTAGTTACCCAAAATTGAATTAGCAAAATCATTAAGTACATCATCAGCATTATCATCACTCTTACCCCAATCTTGGAATTTCAATTTTGCGATGTTATATTCAACACCAGCTTGGAATACTTTGAATCTGAATGCAGCACCAATGTAGTTAGACATACCTAAAGCGAAATCAGTATCTTCTGATTCAACTTCTGTTGCAGGAATACTGCCAAATGCAGGAGTAGTAACTTTTGAATCGTGTCCTGTTATAGCAACGCTAGGGATAATGTTCCAGTACAAATCAGCAGCCATTTGGTCATTGATGTAGAAAGTACCGATAACACCAGGACCGAACATTTCAAATTTTACAAGATTAGACTTAACTTCTGCCAAGTCAGTCTTTTCACCATAATGTGCAATTGACAAATCTAACCAACGAGCATCGATAGCGATACCGAACTTTCCTGGATTAGCAACATACCAACGATTATCCAAAGAAAGACCGAATGCTGGAGAATACTTATATTCAGATTCACCAGAAATCTTGATTACTGAACCGTAATCAACAGTTCCGTAGCTACTGCCACCAAAACCTGCGAATAATTTTAACCCAAAACCATTGTCATCACCTTGTTCTTGTGCAAATGCATTCATTGTGAATAATGCAGCTACAACTAATAATAATTTCTTCATTTTTTAAACATTTATTTTTGAATCCTTAAAAACTTCTTCTAAACCGACAGGATTCATTTATCGATTTAAGAAAACATAACGTAAAATACGGCGCAAATATACAAACAATATGTTAAAATAATAGTAAATTATCATCCATTTTTACTTCTGCCCAACATTTATTGACTATAATCAATAAATATTTTATACTATTTTTACATTATTTTTAATTTTTTCCAAACAATAAGACATCAAAAGGCACGTTAATCCTCTGATAGACTGCACCATTCTATTCCTTAAAAAACAATTCCACTCTGTTTTTCTCGCAATTCCTATATAGATTATCTATATGACAACAAAGAGGAAACTTTCCAATTCAAAATGACAGAAGAAAAGAATAAACAATATCATTTTATTATCACACTTTTTTACATCTATATAATATATAAAACAAAAAAGATTGTATCTTTGCGTTAATTAAGAATAGAAAATAAAGAAATTAATATAATATGAGTTATTTAAAAATTCCCAAAAATTACAAGCCGTTATTAGACATGCGGCAGACAGAACTTGGAATCAAGAAAGTAAAGGATTTTTTTCAAGGAAGTTTATCAGCGGAGTTAAGACTACGTAGAGTAACCGCCCCTCTATTCGTATTAAAGGGACAGGGTATCAATGATGATTTGAACGGTGTAGAACGTGCAGTCACATTCCCAATAAAAGACTTGGGAGATCAACGTGCCGAAGTCGTACATTCATTAGCAAAATGGAAAAGACTTATGCTATCTGAATACGGAATCGAACCAGGCTACGGACTATATACTGATATGAATGCTATCCGTTCGGATGAATCATTAGGCAATCTTCATTCTCTATATGTCGATCAGTGGGACTGGGAAAGAACCATCACAAAAGAAGACCGTACAATTGAATTCTTGAAAGATATTGTTTCCAGAATATATTCTGTTATGGTTCGTACGGAATACGTGGTATATGAGATGTATCCAAACATCAAGCCTGAACTTCCACAAAAAATAACATTTATTCATGCAGAAAAGCTTCGTCAACTCTATCCTGATAAAACACCAAAAGAAAGAGAAAACATCATCACTAAGAAATATGGTGCAGTCTTTATCATGGGTGTAGGTGGTCCATTAGGTGATGGAGAGAAACATGACGGACGTGCTCCAGACTATGATGACTGGACAACTATAGGTGAAGATGGTTTACCAGGATTGAATGGTGATATATTAGTATGGAACAACATACTTGAGCAAGCAATGGAGCTGTCTTCTATGGGTATCCGTGTTGACAAAGAAGCATTGCTTCGTCAATTAAAAATGACGGGACAAGAAGAACGTGAAAAATTGTATTTCCACAAACGTTTAATCGATGGAACACTACCATTAAGCATCGGAGGTGGAATTGGTCAGTCTCGTCTATGTATGTTCTTCCTCAGAAAAGCTCACGTAGGTGAGATTCAAGCTAGTATCTGGCCTGAGGACATGAGAAAGACATGCAAAGAGAACAACATTCCTCTAATCTAAGATTATTCATTTAACAAGCATAAACCTTTCGAACAGGAAGGTTTATCTTTTTATATATAAGTTATGAGAAGAAAAATCATTCTATACACCATTGCATTTCTATTATTACCAACGCTAGGTTGGTCTCAATTCCATGATGCAAACATACAGAAGTTTGGATTTGTTTCATACATGATTGATCATTACTATGTTGACACAACCAATATGAACAAGCTAACAGAGACGGCTATCAAAAGCATGCTCTCTAGTCTAGACCCCCACTCTTCCTATATATCAAAAGAGAACTTGAAACGCGAAAACGAACCATTGGAAGGTAGTTTCGAAGGCGTTGGTGTCGTATTCCAAATGATGGAAGATACGTTATTGGTTGTTCAAACAATATCGGGTGGTCCTTCTGAAAAAGTAGGCATCATGGCCGGCGACCGATTCATCTATGTCAACGACACCACCATTGCGGGTGTGAAAATGCAAAACATAGATATCCAAAAGAGAATACGTGGTCCTAAAGGTACTGTTGTCAACATCAAAGTACTACGTCGTGGTGTAAAAGAACTGATTGATTTCAACATCACACGTGACAAAATACCTTTGTACAGTGTGGATGCTTCATATATGATTGACAAAAAGACAGGTTACATAAAGATTGACCGTTTCTCTAGCACAACAGTTGAGGAATTCGACAAAGCGCTTTCTAAACTGAAAGCACAAAAAATGAAGAACCTGATCATTGACCTTCAAGACAATGGTGGCGGATTCATGTCAGCTGCAATCAATATCATCGATAATTTCCTTGACAAAGGAAATCTAATCGTTTACCAAGAAGGAAGAGCACAACCTCGTGACGAATATAAAGCTACTGGTGATGCCAATAATTTCAATGGAAAAATCGTCATCTTGGTTGACGAAGGTTCTGCTTCAGCTAGTGAGATTGTCACAGGTGCTATACAAGACTGGGACCGTGGTGTAGTAGTAGGTCGTCGCACATTCGGTAAAGGATTGGTTCAGAAAATGCTTGACCTTCCTGACGGCTCCCAGATCAGATTAACAACAGCTCGTTACTATACGCCTTCTGGTCGTTGCATTCAACGTCCATACAAGGATAACATCAAAGAATATCGTAACGATATCATAGAGCGTTATAACCATGGTGAATTGATGCATGAAGACAGCATCTCATTCCCTGATTCACTAAAATACAACACGTTGAAACTTAAAAGAACGGTTTATGGTGGCGGTGGAATCATGCCTGACATCTTTGTTCCATTGGATACACTTAAATACACTAAATATCACCGTAATTTAGTTGCGAAAGGTGCATTCAACACATTCATCATGAAGTATCTGGAGAAGAATCGTAGTCAGTTGGAAGCTAAATATCCTACTGCTAACCAAAGCGAAAAGGTAAAAAATGCTTCATTCCAAAAATTCCTTTCTGAATTTGAAATCACTGACGCAGACATTAACACGCTTGTTGAATTAGGTGAGAAAGAAAAAGTGGAATTAGACAAAGAGCAACTTGAGAAATCAAAAGCGCTTATGAAGAAACAAATAAAAGCAAACATTGCAAGAGATATTTGGACTTCTAATGAATATTTCCAGATCATGAACACTGAAAATGATATTTATAACAAAGCGTTAGAGATTCTATCTTCTGATAAATCATACGAAGATGCTCTTCATAAAAAAAGAAAATAAGCATACGCATCTTCTTCCGTAACAGATGATTCAAAAGCAATAGGGTGTGTCAATTATGGCACACCCTATTTATTTCCTTAAATAAAAGATTAAGCTAACAACGATTATTCACACAAACATCTTTTTCTTTCCTACCAAAACCCATATTATCACAGGGATACCCAAGACTGCCGTTACCGCATTTAAAGGCAACACATACCCATTCGAAGGCAATTGGCATATGATATCACATAACAACATCATATTACCTCCCAACAACAAAGTACAAGGAATCACCTTAGAATGCTTAGATGTATTCATGATCATCCTTGCAATATGAGGGACTGCAATTCCGACAAAGCCAACAGGTCCCGTAAATGCAGTCGTAACACCTGTCAAGATAACGGTTGCCATCATAATCAACACTCGGCATCGAGACACAGAAACACCCATTGTCGAAGCATAATCATCCCCCAGCAACAGCAAATCGAGTTGTTTACGCACAAACCATACCACCACCAATCCTGCCAACACAAGAGGCGTCATCACCAACAACTGATTACGTCCAATCATAGACAACGACCCCAATGTCCAGTTGATAAACAACTTTACAGAATCAGGATCACTTATATTCTGCAACACACTGATGACAGCAGTGGCAAGCGTTCCTAACATCATACCGACGATCAGCAACGTAACCGACTCTTTAATTCGAAAAGACACCAATAATATAATAAGGAAGAGTGAGAAAGCCCCCAACATGGCAAATAACACGACACCCCATTGCATCCAGAAACCCACCAAAGTGATTCCCAACACAGATAAAAGCAGTAAGAAGATTGCCGCGCCTAATGTCGCACCCGAACTAATACCCAGCACATACGGGCCTGCCAAAGGATTTCGGAAAGAGGTCTGCATCAACAGACCAGAGACAGACAAGGAAACACCCACCAGAACCGCCGCAAAGGCTTTAGGCAGACGAACCTCATAAAAAATCTTAGCATAAACAGTTGAATCGCCTCTTGCAATATTAAAAAATTCATTCAACGGAATATCCACACTACCCCAACGAAGATCCAGCAAGAAGAAAACAACCAACAGCACTGCCAACACAGCATAGCTGAGCCAAGAACTATCATCACGTTTGAACCGCATCATAATCACTTCACTTTATCTAAATAAACCGATTCATACCCAGGCATCAAGTTGGGGTGTAAAACGGAGACAACATCGGCAAGCACAACATCCGGATGGGCGACTGCCGACTCATAAAAATCCGTCACATACACATTAGAACGTTGCTTCGATCGTTTATTAAAATGATAAACATTACCCGTTTGATAAGATTTAAGAATCGAAAGACGAGGGTCTATATTCATCAGATGCTTCGTCTGACAATTCATCCAAACATCCACATTTTGATAATGCGTCATCAACCACTCCAAGCCACAAGTGACTGTCGAAACCATCGTATCAGCCAAGCAGAACTGGGCATTTGCATCTTGATAGATGGAAGACATATATCCTTTTCCTCCCGTCAAATACCATGTATCTCCGAATGCTCCCGCCGCAAATAACGAAGGACGCACACTATCGGTTGCTGCCAGACTCTTCCACTTCAGATAGTTTTTCTCAATATCCTGAAACAAAGAATCTCCCATCTCTAATTTATCAAACAAAGCAGCAAAAGCTTTAATCCACTCTGCCCTACCTAATGCATCAGACTCATTCCACTCCTGGCAAACCAACACCGGCCAATCATGAATCGGGATCTTCTCACGTTCATCCGACACGAACATCAATTCAGGAGAAACCAGCAACAGCTTTTCCATATCGACATTAAAGCCATCCCCCATTTCAACCACATCATTCTTCTGAATAACAGAAAGAGTAGAATCCGAATAAATATATTCCTCATTAAACATACCTCGCAATGCAGACAAGCTTCCTAACATACGAATGAACTCCAAATGAGTAGAAGAACTTAAGGTAATCCGTGTCAAAGGAATCTCCAAGACAGGCACAGAATGAACCTTCAGATTCCTATTTTTTCTCATCAAACAATAATGATCAACAGATGAATTTGTAGAATCCGAGTTAACCACCCGTAGGAGATAACCAACACTATCAGGTAAAGAATAAAGAGAAAACTTTCGAGAATATTTTAAATCAATTTTAGTTGCACACGCTATGAGCGAATCAATATCCTGTTCTTTGTTTTCCCCTTCTTTATGACTTGCACACGAAGCGACAAGGAAAAAACTCACAATGAGTATGAAAAATTGTTTCATTGGTAAAAATTATAATAACACAAAATTATAAAATTTCATAATAAGATTTTTCTTTCCATTATTTTAACTTATTTTTGCATAATAAAAATCTATTAATTAATAAAGTGATGGGTACAACCAAAACAAGAGCAATATTTATAGACGTAGCACGTAAACTATTCGCTGAAAAGGGAATGGAGAATACTACTATGAATGATATAGCATCCAAAGCGAACAAAGGGAGACGCACACTTTATACATACTTCAAAAGCAAGGATGATATCTATTACGCTGTGATTGAGAGCGAATTGTTTCAGTTAGCTCATAAATTACAAGCAGAAATGCAAAAGAACATGAACCCTGCTGAGAAACTCATAAACTACATCTATGTTCGAATGGATATCTTTCACGAAGCAGTTATGAGAAACGGCAACCTACGAGCAAGTTTCTTTCGAAACATTCATATCGTTGAAAAAAGCCGTCACAGACTAGATATCACCGAGATGAAAATGCTAGAATCCATTTTAATTGATGGAAACCAGCAAGGATATTTCAACGTAAAGAACCCTAAATTGGCCGCTATGATCATTCAATGTTCTCTTAAAGGATGCGAAGTTCCATTTATCCGTGGAGACCTCAGACCTTTTTCACAGCCAGAGAACAGAAAACACATTTCTGATTTTATACTAAGTGGAATGTTGGAATGTACGGATATGATCAACAAAAAATAACCGACATACCATTATCGTAAAATAAAAAAATTAATAGTCAGCGAATTACAAATATTTCACGACGCACACAATATTTTTTCGCAAATGTGTTTGTATTTTAAAAATAAAGTGATACCTTTGCATCGCATTTGAGAAACAAGCCAAGTGTTACGGCCCCGTAGCTCAACTGTATAGAGCATTTGACTACGGATCAAAAGGTTGTGGGTTAGAATCCCGCCGGGGTCACTAAAGGAGAGAAATGATGTTTCCCTCCTTTTTTTTATCACTACCCAACAAATAGAAAAAAGAGATTCAGATATTAAACAAAAGCAAGGAAAATGTTTTTCCATTTACCTATATTTGCAAAAAAAAGTTTTTCATTCAAATAACATCGCATGAATCACAAAAGCAACAGATGAAAAAATCATAAAAACGACCATGACCAATAGAGATTTTGAAATACTATATAAAAATGTGTGCGCAGAAACGTGCAACAAAGAATTAAACGCAGCTTTTAACCATTTAAAAGAACTAATCACCGAAACCAATAATTCATTTTGGGAGGAGCAACGTGGCGAATTAGAAAACACATATTTAAATATGCTGAAATATGCCACCGATGCTATTCAGGACCCCAACCAAGAATCCATCTATAAAAACATACAGATTCAATTGTTAGAGTTAGCTGATACAGTTCGAAATCAGTTCTTCACAAAGAACTCCAACAACATCGTATATCAACACAAAAGGACTTCTCCCCTTCTCCACTTCTCATGGCCAGAGACATTCGATCTACAAGAGCACCACACACAACTGTTTCATGTGCTATGGCTCACAGAAAAGTATGACAAAGAGTTGTCCAATCACATCAAAGAACTATTAGCAGACCCATCAATAGACGAAGGCTGCAAATGCACATACATAGCTGCAATCATGCTAGGATTGATTCGAACATTTGATGAAGAAAAATTTCATTTGTTACTAGATAAAATCGATGATCCTATAAAATCCATCAAACAAAGAGCCCTCATCGGCATCATCTTCTGCACAAACATTCATTCGGCAAGAATCAACATCTACACCAAACTAAGTAGTAGAATGCAATACATGTTCGACAATGAAGCAATAGCAGAAAACCTACAAAAGACAATCATTCAAATTCTCCTCAGCAAAGAAACCGACAAAATCACAAAGAAGATGAATGATACGCTTCCTGATTTAATAAAAAACAGTTCGCTAAAGGATCTTAAGAAGAATAAAATAAATATAGAAGACCTCATCAACGAAGGAAATGAAATGTCCATCATAAATCCGAAATGGGACTCCATCATGGAAAACAATGGTGTGACCGACAAGATGATGGAATTATCCAATCTTCAAATGGAAGGAGGCGACATATTCATGAGCACATTCGCCTCACTAAAGAACTATGCATTCTTCAACACGATAGAAAACTGGTTTCTTCCTTTCTATCACCCAACAATTGCCCAAAAATACGAAATCAACGATTCCGATTTCGCCCAACAGATGACCAATCTACTAAACGAAAGCGTATTTCTATGTAATTCAGACAAATACTCAATGATCTATTCTATCAATGAAATGCCTAATCAATATAAAGAGATGATTAAAAACACATTTCAAATGGAAAAAGATCAGTTGGGAGAACTAAAAAACGCCAATCTGCCAAGCGCCTATTCGGAAGAAACCAATATCGCCCGAATGTATATTCAGGACTTATTCAGATTCTACAATCTATA
The DNA here is from genome assembly GCA_045113275.1 of Paludibacteraceae bacterium. Classification (GTDB taxonomy): domain Bacteria; phylum Bacteroidota; class Bacteroidia; order Bacteroidales; family Paludibacteraceae; genus UBA1181. Next base: position 31,756 of record JBGUIU010000184.1, on the reverse strand, counting down.
TTTCTTCAAGAATGATTTCAGCAATCCATTCCTCTCTATAAAGAATTTCAATGACAATATTCTTATACAAAACAATCCAAAATCGAAAGAGATCAAACTAGCCATCATTGATTTTTTCATAAAGAAGGAGTATTATCAACAAGCCATTCAGCTACTCACCACCCTATCAGAGAAGCAGCCGACACAAATCGACTACTTACAAAAAATTGCGTTCTGTTATCAACAACAAGGAGATTACGACAACGCCATCACCTATTATCAAAAAGCAGAAACATTGCAATCAGGCACGTTATGGAATCTAAAGCGCTTAGCCTATTGTCTGAAATGCAACAAGCAATACGAAGACAGTTTGTTCTATTATCAACAATGTGAAACATTGTCGCCCGACGATCTAAACATCCAATCCAACATAGGCTATTGTCTGATCAACTTACAACGCTATCAAGAAGCATTAAAGATTTTCTTTAAGATTGAATACTTAGCACCAGAAAACAGTAATGCTGCCAAAGCCATTGGATGGTGCTCATTTGTATGCAACAAATTAGAGCAAGCAGAGAAATACTACTTAAAATCTGCAGAAGAAAAAAGAAACGAAACAGACTGGATGAATATCGGTCACATACAACTCTGTCTGAATAAAAAAGACGAGGCGATTCAAAACTACAAGAAAGCATATCTTAAAATCGACTCTGACAAGAAAAAGTTCAGTCAATTATTCAACGAGGACAAAATATATTTAACACAAAACGGAATAGAAGAAAAGAATATTCCTTTGTACAAGGACTATATACTATATAAGATAGCCCCAACAGAGGAGTAACGAATCGTCATGTCACGAATGGGTATCAGCGATGAGATGACACATGAAATTCACAAGGAATAAATAGCCTATAGCCACGATTTCTCAGTCCGATTCGTCCGCAGAAATATTCAAATTGACAAATTCAGGGGTATTATAATATCATTTTGACACAATTACATTACATTTAAAAACAAAATCACGATTACAGCAAGTCAAATCTATATTTTTAACACAATTCAACTTTCATATTGTCAAAAAAAATGTAAAATTTAAGAGTAAAATATTTGGCAAAATGAAATAGATTTTCCAAATTTGCGTAAGAATTTTAAAAAAATTGTTAAGACTAAAAAATAACCAAATAAAATGATGTCCAAATTACTCATTTGCAAACGATTGAAGAGCATAAAAGCCCTTACTTTCGTGTATCTTGTAAAGAGGGCACATATATAAAATAGAATGGAAGCTGTATCAAAAGAGATACAGCTTCCATTTTTTGTTAGGAAACAATAATAACAAACAAATAAAATAGAAATGAGTTCAGAGATTTTCATTGTTGCATTTGTCACTGCTATCATCATGGTAATAGCAGCAGTGGTGATTGGCAAATTATTAGCGCCAACATCGACCAATGCACAAAAAGGAGAACCGTATGAGTGTGGTATTCCTACGAAGGGGACATCATGGATGCAGTTCAAAGTTGGTTACTATCTCTTTGCCATCCTATTCTTGATATTTGACGTAGAAACAGTTCTTCTGTTTCCATGGGCAAGCATCATGAAGTCATTAGGATCAATAGGATTAGTAAGCGTGCTGTTCTTCCTATTCATCCTCGTTCTCGGTTTAGCTTATGCATGGAAGAAAGGAGCGTTAGAATGGAAGTAAAAAACATCAAAGTAAAAAGCATGAAGCAAGAAGACTTCAATGATACTGAGTACTTAGAGCAGTATGTTGAAGAGCTTCGTAATAATGGTGTAGGCGTAAGCATAGGAGTATTAGACGACTTCATAAATTGGAGCCGTTCTCATTCCGTATGGCCCCTCACCTTTGCAACAGCATGTTGCGGTATTGAATTCATGTGTGTAGGTGCAGCAAGAACAGACTTTGCTCGATTTGGATGGGAGGTAACAAGAAACTCACCTCGACAAGCAGACGTGATATTTGTAGCAGGAACCATTGTTCATAAAATGGCACCTGTATTAAAACGTTTGTATGATCAAATGGCAGAGCCAAAGTATGTGATTGCAGTAGGTGGATGTGCCATCAGTGGTGGTCCGTTCAAAGACTCATATCATGTTGTTCAGGGTGTTGACAAAATCATACCTGTGGACGTATATGTACCTGGCTGTCCTCCAAGACCAGATGCCATGCTATATGGCATGATGCAACTAGAAAGAAAGATCAAGGTGGAGAAGTTCTTCAAACTTCCTTGCAGAAAAAAAGAAAGTGAAGAGATAGTTCAAGAAAATAACCCATCAGAAATAAAGTAGGAAATGAAAAAGACAAAAGACATTATTTCATCCGTTGCTTCGGGCCTTACCGTAGAGGAGCAACAATACCCTACCATTACCGTCGAACCAAAACAATGGAGAAAATTAGCAGAAAAATTAAAAGCTAATGGATTAGACGTTTTATTGAATCTGACGGGTATCGACTACAAAGATTGTTTAGGTGTCATCTACCATTTAACATCTTCTATTGAAAAGAACACAATGGTAGTTGTCAAAGTAAAGACACCTGATTATGAAAACATAGCAATTCCTTCTGTCTATGACTTATGGGAATCGGCTAATTTATATGAAAGGGAAGCGTATGATTTTTATGGCATAAAATTTGTCAACCATCCTGATCTTCGTCGTATATTCTTACGTGCTGATTGGAACGGATTCCCATTCAGAAAAGATTATGATGCAAATCCAGCTCTCAATCCTATTCCTCTTGTCAATCAAACGGCAGATGACATGGAAGACATGCCAACTCTATCATTTGACAAAGATGGAAAACTGATAACAAACCATCATCAGTTATTTGAGAACGGTGAATACGTGGTTAACATAGGTCCTCAGCACCCTGCTACCCACGGAGTACTTCACCTTCGTGTCTCTTTGGATGGTGAAATCATCAAGAAAGTAGATCCTAATTTTGGATATATCCACCGTGGTATTGAAAAAATGTGTGAAACGAAGACATATCCACAAATACTTCAATTAACTGAACGTTTGGATTATCTTTCAGGAACCATGAATCGTCATGCGTTCTGTCTTTGCTGTGAAAAAGCACTAGGATTAGAGATTCCAAAACGTGCAGAAGCTGTCAGAATCATATTTGATGAATTAACACGTATCGCCTCTCACTTATTAGGTTGGGGTTGTATGTGTATGGATATGGGTTCCATCACAGCATTCATCTATGGTATGCGTGACCGTGAAAAGATCATGGATATCTTTGAGGAGACTGGAGGTGGACGTCTGATGGTTGGATACAATGTCATTGGTGGATTAGCAAATGACATACATCCAAAATTCATTGATCAAGTGAAAGAGTTCATCCCTTATATGCAAAAGATGTTAAAAGAGTATCATGTACTCTTCACTAACAATCCTATTGCCAAAGGACGTATGAAAAACATGGGTATCCTTTCGAATGATAAGGCTGTTTCATTAGGTGTAACAGGACCTTCAGGAAGAGCATCCGGATGGGCTTGTGATGTTCGAAAGATTGAACCATACGCAGGATACGATAAGATTGATTTTGAGCAGGTTCTTTTTGAGACAGGCGACACATTCGATCGATATCTCATCCGCTTGAAAGAAATCGAACAATCACTTAAGATCATCGAATATCTGATCAACAACTTACCAGACGATGGATTCAAAGCAAAGACCCCTGCTATCATCAAACTTCCTGCAGGAGAATACTACCAACGTGTAGAAAATGCCCGTGGTGATTTTGGTGTATATATTAATAGCACAGGCGACAAGAATCCATACAGAGTAAAGTTCAGATCTCCTTGTATGACGTTGATTTCCGCTCTAGATCCATTGTGTCAGAACGAAAAGATAGCCGATTTAATTATGATCGGAGCTTCTTTGGACTACGTTATTCCGTGTGCAGATAGATAAATTGTCATATTGTAAAAAACAAAATAAAAATGAGTTTAGAATTAGAAAATGTAGTAAAATTAGCACACGATGGGCTCACCTCTTCCCTACCCGGATGGGCTGCAGCCGCTATCGAATACGTTCTCGTCGGAGTGTTGTTGTTAGCACTCTATTGTGTGCTTGCATTGATTCTGATTTTCTTGGAACGTAAGATATGTGCACGTTTCCAATGTCGTCTTGGACCTAATCGTGTAGGACCATGGGGTTCATTGCAGTTGATAGCCGACATGATAAAGATATTATTAAAAGAGATCGTTAAAATCAGCAAGTCAGATAAGCTATTGTATTATGTAGCCATATTCTTAGCAATCATCGGTTCATTCTGCACATTCGGTGCATTACAATTTGGCAAAGGATTAGCATGTATTGATTTCAACGTCGGAATATTCTATATTCTTGCCATCTCATCATTGGGTGTGATCGGTATATTGTTAGCTGGATGGTCAAGTAACAATAAATATACTTTGATCGGTGCCATGCGTAGTGGAGCTCAATTGATCAGCTATGAATTATCGGCAGGTATTTCCATCCTGACCATGGTGATTTTGGCTGGTTCATTGAACATATCAGACATCATCAACGGTCAAGAGAATGCATGGTATATATTCCAAGCACCACTCCCTGCACTCATTGCATTTATCATCTATTTAATTGCAGGTCATGCAGAAACCAACCGTGGCCCATTCGACTTACCTGAAGCAGAATCAGAATTAACAGCTGGATACCATACAGAGTACTCTGGTATCCAATATGGTTTTTTCTATCTAGCTGAATATCTTAATATGTTTATTATTGCTGGAGTTGCCACTACAGTATTCTTAGGTGGTTGGCAGCCATTCCATATTCATGCTGATTGGGCAAGTGGATTTAATCATTTGATGGATTATATTCCAAGTTACATTTGGTTCTTAGGAAAAGCATTCTCATTGGTATTACTTAGCTTATGGGTAAGATGGACATTCCCACGTTTAAGAATCGACCAATTGCTTCACTTAGAATGGAAAATATTAATGCCAATCAGTTTGCTAAATATGCTTGTGATGGCAGTATGGGTATTAATTTTCTAAAATTAAAAAGAAATGATACAATACATAAAAGATTTATTTTCTGACATCTGGAATTTATTGCAAGGAATGAAAATCACGATGATTAATTTCATTCGCAAACCGATTACAGAATGTTATCCAGAAAATCGTGGCACAAAAGTATATGCAGAAAGGTTCAGAGGAGAACTTACTATGCCACATAATGCCAACAACGAACATAAATGTACAGGTTGTGGTATATGTCAAATGAATTGTCCTAATGGTACCATCACAGTTAAAACAAAACAAATAACTACAGATGATGGAAAGACCAAAAAGATACTAGATCAATATTTATATGATTTAGGTAGTTGTACATTCTGTGGACTCTGTACCATGGGTTGTCCTCAAAAAGCAATTGTTTGGAGTAACAACTTTGAACATTCCGTCTATAGAAGAGCCACTTTGGTTAAGCAATTAAACAAGGAAGGATCCAAACTAGAAGAGAAGAAGGTTGTCGCACCACAGCAAGAGGAAAAGAAAGTTATTAATTCTAACACTAATCAACAACAATAATATGGAATTCTTAACAGCAAGTAATATTATTTTTGTCATATTATCTGTCACAATTCTATTCTTTGGAGTTATGATGGTGACTGAGACAAAAATTTTACGGTCAGCAACATACCTTTTCTTTGTATTATTCGGTGTTGCAGGATTATATTTACAGATGAATTACGAATTTTTAGCAGCCGTTCAATTGTCTGTATATGCAGGTGGTATTGTAGTGCTCTTTATATTTGCCATACTTTTAATAAAAAGTTTGGGTGAAGAAAAAGAAAAAAGCTCAAAACGGAAATCCATCATGGGAGCCATTGCGGCTTTTAGTGGATTAGCACTCTGTTTAATCACTATATTTAAATACAAGTTTGTCACTGCAGACTTCTCGCGTGCAACAGAAATCACTTCTAATCTCAACATGCAACAGATTGGAAACACATTAATGGGAACCGAGAAATATCAGTACTTGTTACCATTTGAGGCATCTAGTATTTTATTATTAGCTTGCATCATAGGTGGCTTAGTTGTTGCACAAATTAATAAGGAGGATAGAAAATGAATATGCCATTAGAATGTTATTTAGTCGTTAGCACACTTCTATTTTTTATAGGTGTGTATGGTTTCATTGTTCGCAAAAGCCTTATCAGTATCTTGATGTCAATAGAATTGATTTTGAATGCAGTCAACATCAATTTCGTCGCATTCAATAGATTTCTATATCCAGATCAATTGGAAGGTTTCATCTATAGTCTCTTTGTTATCGTGATTGCAGCAGCAGAGACCGCAGTAGCAATTTCCATCATCATCAACGTTTATCGTGCAAAGAAGAACATTGATGTGAAAAGTATTAACCAATTAAAGAATTAATAAGAAATGGAAGCGTTAATATCATCTATACAGCCTTTTGCTCCCTATGTCTTATTGTTACCTTTCTTGATGTTTATCTTTTTAGGTTTAACATCATTCAGAATTTCTGGAAAGACAGCAGGTATTATAGGAACCGCAGGCTTCTCAATTGTTGCTATCATTTGTTATTACATAGCAATTCAGTACTTTTTTAACGGAGGTGAAGTTGATGGCGTCTATCAGCCAATAACTCTTTTCAATCTTGAATGGTTACGGATATCCGACACATTAGTCATCAGCATTGGTTTCTATCTAGATCCAATATCAGCTATGATGTTGATTGTCATCTCAACCGTTTCTTTGATGGTACATATCTATAGCTTCGGCTATATGTTCGAACACGGTCATTACGATGAAGGAATGCAACGCTACTATGCTGTATTGTCCTTATTCAGTTTTGCCATGTTAGGACTTGTATTAGGAACCAATATTTTCCAAACGTATATATTTTGGGAATTGGTGGGTGTCTCTTCCTTCTTGTTAATTGGTTACTATTACACAAAACCAGCAGCTGTGAGTGCTTGTAAGAAAGCTTTCATCGTTACTCGTTTTGCTGATATGTTCTTCTTGATAGGTATCTTGATCCTATCTTATTACACCAATACATTTGATTTCGCAACACTCAATGCAGACAATGCAGCATTAGTACATGAAAAGATGTCCGACATCATGCTTTGCGGACTTCCTTTAACCTCTGTTGCAATGTTCCTCATCTTCTTAGGTGGTGCAGGAAAATCTGCAATGTTCCCATTCCACATTTGGTTGCCAGATGCAATGGAAGGCCCAACACCTTCTTCCGCATTGATTCATGCGGCTACCATGGTTGTTGCCGGTGTATATTTAGTTGCAAGACTCTTCCCTATTTACTCTTTCGAAGCGCCTGATGTATTAGACACCATTGCTTACATCGGTGCATTCACAGCACTGTTCTCAGCAGTAATAGCTTGTGCACAGACTGATATCAAACGAGTACTTGCCTTTTCAACCATCTCGCAAATTGCTTATATGATGGTTGCTTTAGGTGTAGCTCGAATTGGTGAAGGAGAAGCTTCACTCGGTTATACAGCATCTATGTGGCATTTGTTCACACACGCTATGTTTAAAGCCATGTTGTTCTTATGCTGCGGTTGTATCATTCATTGTGTAGAAAGTAATGAAATGAGCAAGATGGGTGGTTTATGGAAATATATGAAACTAACCTGCATCTGTTTTGCCATCGGTTGTTTGGCAATTGCGGGAATTCCACCATTCTCTGGATTCTTCTCCAAAGGAGAGATTCTTTCTGCATGTTTTGAAAACGGATACACTGCAATATTTATCTGCATGACATTCGTGGCTGGACTTACAGCATTCTATATGTTCCGTTTGTTCTACCACATCTTCTTCTACGAAGATCCTGATTATGGACAACACAAACCTCATGATCAAGACTGGAAGATGTCACTTCCTTTGATAGTATTTGCAGTTTATACCTGCATCTGTGGATTCTTCAAATTCGGAGATTTAGTTACAGCTGATCTCTCATCGATAGAGATTCACACCAACTGGACGGTAGAAGGAATCAGCTTAACAGTTGCTGCTATAGGAATAGCGATTGCTACGGTTCTTTATTATAAGAAGAATAATATACCAGCAACAATCATGAGTAAATGCAGTGGATTCTGTCATGCAGCATCCAGACGATTCTACATTGACGAAGTATGGTATTATATAACACGAAGCATCATCTTTAAAATCATTTGCAATGCTATTGCATGGTTTGATCGTCATATCATTGATGGTTTCATGAATCTATTGGGTTGGATTACCAATGAGGTATCTGACGACACGAAAGATGTTCAAGATGGAAATGTACAAAGCTATGCTTGGATATTCATCATGGGTGTTATCGTCATCACAGCTTTAACATTATATCTATAACAGAATAAATAATACAACAATGAATATATTATCAGCCTTTGTAATTATTCCTCTCGTAATGATGGCAATATTATTTTGCATCAATGGAGAAAAGAAAAGTTTGATTAGGACTGTCATGTCAATTGGAGGATTAGCTCTTTTAGGAGTGTCCGCCTATCTTACGATTACCTATCTTCAACTTAGAGAGGCAGGAGTGGACGATGAGTTTGTATTTACCAACTCTGTCATCTGGTATGAATCACTTAACATCCACTATTCAGTGGGCGTGGACGGTGTTTCCGTTGCCATGTTACTTCTTTCTTCGATTGTTGTTATCACTGGCGTTTTCGTATCTTACGCTATTGAAACGAAAGTGAAAGAGTATTTCTTATGGTTCCTAATGCTTTCCATCGGTGTGTATGGATTCTTCATATCTTTGGATTTGTTCACCATGTTCCTTTTCTATGAGGTTGCATTGATTCCAATGTACCTTTTGATCGGTCTATGGGGAAGTGGAAAGAAAGAATATTCAGCCATGAAACTAACCTTGATGTTGATGGGTGGATCAGCCTTCTTGATGGTGGGTATCCTAGGTGTTTACTACAACTCAGTACCAGAAGGACAAAATCCAACATTTAACCTTCAAGAGATATCTCAGAATGTGATTGCTTTAGCAAATAGTGGTGCAGATATGGATTGGGAATATATATTCTTCCCATTAACCTTTGTGGGCTTTGGTGTTTTAGGTGCAATGTTCCCATTCCACACATGGTCGCCTGATGGTCACGCATCAGCACCAACTGCAGTATCCATGCTACATGCTGGTGTATTAATGAAATTAGGAGGTTATGGTTGCTTCCGTGTAGCCATGTATCTAATGCCTCATGCTGCTAATGATCTTGCTTGGATATTTATTATATTGACAGGTATTAGTGTTGTCTATGGTGCATTCAGTGCTTGCGTTCAGAACGACTTGAAATACATCAATGCGTACTCTTCTGTTAGTCACTGTGGAATGGTATTATTCGCTTTATTGATGATGAATAAGACAGCCATGACAGGTGCTATCCTACAAATGGTATCTCACGGATTGATGACAGCCTTGTTCTTTGCATTGATTGGTATGATCTATGGTCGTACACACACAAGAGACATTCGCGAAATGGGTGGTTTGATGAAGATCATGCCAATCCTTTGTGTATGTTACGTAATCGCCGGTATGGCATCTCTTGGTTTGCCAGGCTTAAGCGGATTCGTTGCTGAGATGACTATCTTTGTCGGTGCATTCCAACATCCAGATCTATTCCATCGTGTATTTGTAATTTTAGGTTGTAGTTCAATTGTCATCACAGCTGTTTACATTTTAAGAGTTGTTGGCAAAATCTTATTCGGTCCAATCCAAAATGAACATCATGCAACATTGACAGATGCCATCTGGTATGAGAAAATTGCAGTATTTGCCTTGATATTTGCCATTGCTGCCATTGGATTGTCTCCTTTCTGGTTATCTACAATGATCGGAGGAGGAATAGAGAACTTAATTAAAGTATTCTGATTGATTGTCTGATAATTGATAAAACTATAGTAGAATATGGATTATAGTAATTTTCTAATAATGAACCACGAAATTTCTCTAGTAGTGGTGATGATTTTAGTCTTGTTGGCTGATCTTTTCATCAGCAACAAGAAAAGATTTCAGTATTTAGCAATTGGCTTATTTGCCATTCACACATATCTAAGTTTTCGTTGGAACATTGGTGATGCTGAATCTTTTGGTGGAATGTATATAACTTCAGACATTCACTGCTTTGTTAAGAGCTTTTTAAACATTGGCACTTTCCTTGTGTTTTTATTTGCTTTTGAATGGAACAAGACAAAGAACATGAGTCATTGTGGCGAATTCTACTTCATCACACTCTCAACTTTGTTTGGAATGTATCTTATGATCTCTAGTGGCGATTTCCTTCTATTCTATATCGGTTTGGAAACGGCTTCTATCCCAATGGCTACATTGGTTGCCTTCAATAAGAAAGAACAAGACTCTCCTGAAGCAGCTGCTAAATATGTTCTCACTGCAGCATTCTCTTCTGGCGTCATGTTGTTCGGTATCTCATTGATCTATGGAACATGTGGTTCATTGTATTTCTTTGACGTGATGGAGAATTTCACTCCTTCTCCACTCCATATCATGGCAACCATCTTCTTCATGGCTGGTTTAGGCTTTAAGATTTCATTGGTTCCATTCCACTTATGGACTGCAGACACATACCAAGGTGCCCCAACACCTGTCACAGCTTTCCTTTCTGTTATTTCAAAAGGTGCTGCTGCTTTTGCAATGCTCTGCATCATCGTCAAAGCATTTGCTAACTACCCTGAGGCTTGGGAAAGATTCTTATGGTGGATTATTGTTATCACTATCACTGTTGGTAACCTATTCGCTATCCGTCAAAAGAACTTGAAACGATTCTTAGCTTTCTCTTCTATTTCACAAGCTGGTTATATTATGTTAGGTGTCTATGCCGCTACTCCTCAAGGTATGGCTGCAACAGTCTTCTACTTATTCATCTATATGTTTACCAACTTAGCTGCTTTCGGTGTTATTTCCAGCATTGAAAACAAAACAGGTAAACTGATGATGGATGATTACAATGGTCTTTATGACACCAACCCTAAACTAGCTTTCGTTATGATGCTAGCAATGTTCTCTCTAGGTGGTATCCCAGTATTCGCTGGATTCTTCAGCAAATTCTTCATCTTCGCATCGGCAATGCAACTTGGAGAATATGTACTGGTATTCATCGCTTTGCTGAACACCGTAATCTCATTGTTCTACTATCTGCTAGTTGTTAAGGCTATGTTCATCAACAAATCAGAAACACCTATCGCTAAATTTAAAAGTGATTCTATGACTCGTTTAGGATTAATCGTTTGTACGTTAGGTATTCTTGTATTAGGTTTAATCAGCCCAATTTATGAATATATCCAAAGCATCAGTTTCGGAATGTAATAAGTTTACTTCTAAATAATAGAAAAGGCTGGATGAAAATTCAGCCTTTTCTGTTATCTGTCACATTGTATCCCTTTTTGAACTACCCATAAGTATAAAAACTATTTTAATCTCTACCGAACCTCATAAGATCTGTACGAACCATACTTAATCGACCTGTCAAAATCGTCCTTCTTCATAATAAAAAAACACAAAGGAAACACTCCTCTTCCACCTCTTAAAAGTGGTTATTTTACCTGTAAAAATCCACACAAATAGCTATTCTGCTCGACATAAAAGGCAGGTACCTTTGCACCTAAAAAAAAAAACTATTAAAACACAAACATCATGGAAAAAGGAATAAGCAAAGTATCTTTTATGTGGGTAGTCATCATGGTAGGATTTGCCATGCACATGTTAACCGATTTATTACCTATTTTCTGGGGAGCTAATGTCACAATGCCGGATGCAACAGGTGAAGCATCTGTCGGCATGATGGCTTTCATGATTTTCCTCTCCTTCTTTATGCCAATGTGCGGACTTCTATGCATGCAGTATCGTTCGAGCAAAACGATGCGTCTCATCAATTTTGTGCTTGCCACCATTATGATGGTCTTCAACATCCTACACGCATCAGAACTCATCATGGAGTTTAGTCCTGTTCAGTTGATGATTCATCCAGTGATGATCATCGCAGGCATATACTTATTTATCTTCTCACGACGTGAAATGAAACAGCAATAAATAAACCCGACACACGTATGAGCGCCATCATCATAACCTTGATAATTCCATTTCTAGGCACAACATTAGGTGCTGCTTTTGTCTTCTTCATGAAGAAAGAGATACCCGAATTGCCACAAAAAGCACTATTGGGTTTCGCATCTGGTGTGATGGTGGCTGCTGCTGTGTGGTCTCTTATCCTTCCTGCAATTGAGAGGGGGAATATCTGGGCTGTCACATTTGCTCTTTTAGGCGGTTTCGCCTTCTTGTTTCTGATAGATTTAATCACACCGCATATTCATCCAAAGGGCGGACATGAAGGACCGAGAAGTAAATTATCCCGAACGACTATGTTAGCATTGGCTGTAACTATTCATAACTTTCCTGAAGGAATGGCAGTGGGTGTAACCATTGCAGGTGCTGCAGCTTCTCAGTTTAGTATGACAGAAGCCTTAGCTCTTTCGGTAGGAATTGCCATTCAAAACATTCCGGAAGGTGCTATTATCTCAATGCCTCTTCGCAGTGCCGGCAATAGTCGAATCAAAGCTTTCGGTATTGGCACATTAAGTGGCGTAGTAGAGCCAATCGGTAGTATCCTCGTGATCCTATTAGCTTCAATGGCTACAGCAGCCATGCCTTATCTGCTAAGTTTCGCCGCTGGTGCAATGCTCTATGTCGTTATAGAGGAACTCATTCCTGAGGCATCTCAAGGGAAACATTCTAATCTTGGAACGATAGGTTTTGCCGTGGGGTTTGCCATGATGATGGTGTTGGATCAAGTACCACTCACTTTTTTCGAAGGTTCATAATCCTTATACAAATAAAATACAAATAATAAATTTTCAAAAAATGAAGACGTTACAGCAAGCAAACAAAAAAGTTTTTATGATGATGATGGCAGGATTAACAATCACAAGCGCTCTTGCACAAGAAGTAATTGATGTGGTTCCTGACGTTGAACTGGAAGAAGTAACTGTCGAAGGTCGTAATGAAATACGCGAGATGCGAGAAGCAACAATGCCTATTTCTGTCATTTCCGTCAAACAATTAGAAGGTACAACCTCCAATATCAACGACGCCCTAGCTCGTACCACAGGTATTACCGTACGAAACACAGGTGGTGTGGGAAGTGCTTCAAGAATATCGGTTCGTGGACTGGAAGGCAAACGAATGGGTATCTATATAGACGAAGCAGCTATCGGACAACTTAGTGATTATATGTCGCTGAATGATGTTCCAACCGATATGATTGAACGTATTGAGGTTTACAAAGGCATCGTACCATATCGTTTTGGTGGTTCTGCATTAGGTGGAGCGGTGAATGTTGTTACCAAGGAATATCCTCCTGTATATCTGGATGCTAGTTACGAGATAGCTTCTTTCAATACGCATAAACTAAACTCGGCTTTCAAACGTAACAACAAAAAGACGGGATTGCAATTTGGATTGGGGGGTGTCCTTACGTATTCTGACAATAGTTATGAGATGCAACTGCCGAACTTAGACAATCAGGTGGTGAAACGAGATCATGATCGCTTTAAAAAGGCTATGGTTGGTGGTTCACTTAAGGCTACCAAATGGTACTTCGATGAGGTGAAAATGGAACTTGTTTATACTGCCACTAATGCGGAAATACAGGGTATAGATTTTGATATTCGTGAAGCATATACGCATGGTCAAGCAGGAATTGCTGCCATCACATTAAAACGAAACAATTTTCTAACGGATGGACTCGATTTTGATTTCAGTTCTTGCTACAGCTATGGACAGAATGGTCTTTACGATGCAGCACCCTATCGCTATGGCTGGGACGGCTCGCGTTACAATGCAGTTTCAGCCTATGGAGGAGAACAAGGCAACTATGCATCAGACTCCGATAATAGAACACATGATTTTACTTCGAAATTGAATTTGAACTATCTATTAAATAAACATAACGCATTCAATCTAAACCTTTATGCCACACATACAAGACAAAAACCTAAAAATGAACTCATGGATCTCTCCTTTGGCTATCAAACCAACTTTCCAAGTCAGATGACAAGCTTTACCGTGGGGTTCTCGTATGACTTGACTTTATTAGATAATAAATTCATGAGCGCCACCACCATCAAGAATTTCAACTTCTCATCCGACACTAAAGTATTGGAGCAAACATTCATCAACAACCCAAAAGAGATCAGTCTTAATCAAAATTACTGGGGCGGAAGTGAATCGTTACGATATAAAATAAACAATCGATTATTAGCAAAAGCATCATTCAGTTCAGAAGTAAGAATACCAACGTCGGAGGAATTGGTCGGAAACGGTTACTCGATACTTCCTGCTACCGACCTTAAACCTGAACGATGCAATGGTCTCAATGCCGGACTGCTATATCACCGTAACAACAAATATGGATTCATCGAAATCGAAGGAAATTATTTCTTCAACCTCCTTCATGATATGATTCGTTATCAAGCAGATATGATTCCTTCCATGGCTCGCTATGCTAATTTCGGAACAGTACAATCTAACGGTGTTGAATTTGAATTCAAAGGGGATGTGGCTCCTATTCTTTATCTCTATGGCAACATCACGTACCAAGACCTTCGTGATCGTAGAGAGACAGAAACAGGGTCTTCCTCTCCTAACCCAACCTACGATATGCGTATGCCTAATATTCCTTACTTGTTAGCCAACTTCGGATTGGAGCTACATAAGGAAAATCTGTTCGGAGGAAAAAAACAAAATAGTCGTTTCCTAGTGGATGCTTCTTATATCCACGAATATTTCTATGATTTCGAAATGAGTAAGTACCAAGATCGAAAGATACCGACCTCATTCACCATCGATACAGGAATAGAACATAGTTTCTTAAATGACATGTGGACCCTCTCTTTCAAAGTGAAGAATCTGACAGACCAAACGGTTTATTCAGACCTCAACCGTCCGCTTCCAGGAAGAAACTTTGCATTCAAAGTAAGATATGTAATGAAATAAAATAATCAAACATAAATCATAAACAGATGAAAACTAAGTATTTATTTTTAGCCGTAGCTTTTGCTAGTTTATTTTCAGCATGTAAAAAAGAGGATGAAATAGATCAGCAGTCAGCCTCAGGAAAGATTCTTTTCTCAACCACCGTCACCAACCCTTCGGGCGATAGCGGAAGCGGTTATTTACAAGCGATAAGCAATTTCGGTGGTGGCATTAATTATGACAATAGAAATGCGATACCTCTTGGATTCGGTTCGTATCCTTGTGTCTGCCCAAGTGGAAACATCTATGTCTTCCCAGATTACATGGGTGGTACAGAATTGAAATTGAAACGCTATGTTCTTAATAACTCACAGCAACTTGAACTTCAAGGTGCTATGACACTTCCTGCCAACTCAAGTGCAGCCATCGTAGTAGAAGCAAGTGCAGAAAAGGCTTACGTATGTTGCCAAAGCTTGGATTTGATCATTGCATTTAATCCAATAACCATGAAGGAGTTGTCAAGAATTGATGTCTCATCACTTCACAACGAGGGTGTATCCGCTTATCCAGGTGCTATGTATATACGTGATAATATTCTGTACGTTGCTTTGGAACAGTATAATTCGCAATGGATGCCGACGGAGAATGCTATTGAAATGGCTCTTTACAACGTTTCGGATGATAGTTTCATAAAACGAATCCGTAATACATCGCTTGGCATCTGTGGACCAACTCGTCCGATTGATAACCAATCCATCTTCGAGGATGAGAATGGAGACCTTTATATCAACTGTGTCGGTTCTTTCGGTTATATTCCAGGACTGGACGCTGGTATTGCCCGTATCAAGAAGGGAGAAACAGACTTTGATCCAAGTTATACTTTCAATCTAACAAGCACAAAAGTAGAAGGACTTAAATGTGATTACCTCAATATCCTTGCAAAGTGTCAATACACTTCCAATGGTATTCTCTATGCCTATGGTTATGCGATAGGTCTTGATCCAGAAAATACCAATACATACACTGCACGTACGGGTGCGCCTGTGATTGTTGATCTTTATAATAAAACTGTAAAGGTCATCAACGGACTACCACATTCTAACGGACATGGTATCGCCATGGGCATACATAAAGGTAAGATAGTATATGGATCAGCCAATGAGGAATACAATGGATTTTGTACGTATGACCCTAATACGGGAAATATAGAATCGAGGGTGATAACGGTTACGGGATTTCCTTCATTCTTCTATAGTTTTGAGAAATAAGAGGGGCTTCCCTCTTATTTTTTTTAAATCACACTCACAGCGGGCTTTGATTGGTTCCGTGCCAATGCAGGTATGTTCGCTATTTATAAGGATAATTCGGAGCTTGGGGCTAAAGTCAAATATAGTTTTTAGAATCGTATTTCACATTGCAACCAAGTTGCAGAACCCCTTTTGTACTTTTGTGTCATAATCAAAAGTAACGAATATGATAGCAGAACAAAATGATAAAATTAAAGGTGCATACCACGATTCCAAGAATATTTACGACGGAGTCTTAACGCAAGGGAACATTTTATCCAAAGCATATATTAAATTCTTCTGGGGAGGAACTGATGATATAGCTATCACGCAAAGAATGTTATCGTTCATTCCCGATGAATTTTCAGGGACAATTCTGGATGTTCCTTGTGGCACGGCAGTTTTTACCGACACGAAATGGAAGAATCTCACTGCCGCAAAAATTATTTGTCTTGATTATAGTGAGGATATGTTGCGGCAAGCACGTCAGCGATTGGATGGAGTGGATCATATAAGCTTATGTCAAGGAGACGTGGGGGCATTACCATTCGAGAGTCAAAGCATAGATGTTGTGATGAGCATGAATGGATTTCATGCGTTTCCCGACAAGATAAAAGCTTTTGATGAGACCTGTCGAGTATTGAAAACTGGAGGCCAATTCATTGCTTGTTTCTATATTCGAGGTCAATTGCGACGAACGGACTGGGTGGTGAATCACGTACTAGCACCAAAAGGTTGGTTCACGCCTCCTTTCCATACAGAGGAAGAGGTAAGGAAACTTCTTGAGGAACGATATTCAGAGGTGGAAATCCATACGGATAATGCGATACTATGGTGCGTATGTAGAAAATGAAATCAGTTCTGAATGTTTGGAGAACAATAGGTCCACATGAGAATCTCCTTAGGTGAATTATCGATGAGTTCTTTCGCTTTTTGGAATCCTTTGGACGTGATTGTGACACAGCCGGAACAAGAAGCACCATTCAACGGCAAACACTTGCGTGGAATGAGAGATTGAAAATCAAGAAAATGAGAGTCGTGTATCAATAATCCACGTTGTTGGGCGTTGCTGTTCGATGAATCGATGCCTACGACTCCACGACTTCGCTTTTCACCTAAGATTTTACCATATCTATTTTTCTTGACAATAAATTTTCCTAAAGAAGAACAGTTACTTCCCTGCTCGTTACTAAAAATAGGCGTACACTTTGTGTTTCCTTTTCCTGCACCATGCATACAAAAGTCGGCAAGTTCAATCTTATCAGTCGTGAAATTCCAGATGAAGAACCTCGGTGTTCCCGATGGCAGGGAATAATCCACCAAAAAGCAATAACAAGTGTCATAATTGTGTTGGACTGCATACGATTTTAGTGCGTCAGCTTTCTCTTTTGCCAAGCTATAAATCGGACTTCCGTCTTGCGGCGGAATACGTTTATGCTGACGAACAACAGCCAGACACCCCAATAACAAAACACAAAGGGCAAGAGAACATAGAAGTCCACGAATGAGTTTTCTTTTCATTGGTCTATATGATTATTTATTGTTTTCGATCCATTTTTATGAGTTACCACTTCCAAACTATCTACCAAATTCATTCTCCATAGACCAAAGGATATCCCATAGATCATCTTCTTCCATGTAGATAGTATCATTATCCTTGTCACACCACAACCATTTATTCGTTTTAAAATTATAGACAATCATGTCCTCATTCAAACAATCAGCCACCGGCACATACCCCATCGACTTACAATCCACACCAATCATTTCCGTTGGATTGAGCACTTCTCGAATCGTCATGAATCGGAAAATATTCACCAAATTATTTGCCACATAATTATCTTCATCGCTATTACACATTGTAACCATGCGACGAAGCATTTCTGGCGCTTTAATTCCATAGGCATTCTCCACTTTCAAGACCTTTTCTTTGTCAACTTCACATGATTGCAATTTATCTGCAAATTGTTCGAATGGATTCTCCTCGTCCTCGTCATCATCCACCAACATATCATCATCATCATCCCATTCAACCTCATCAACATCTTTCAAATCTTCATCATCCTCGTCATCCATTTCTTGGTTAATTTTTTCTTCTTTTTCCCATATCTTCTTCACCTTATCATAGTACATCTGTGCCTTTTGGATATTCTGTTCTACGCCAAGACCATTCGCATAACAATCACCTAAGGTATTTAACACCTCTTCTGTACTATTGTCATCAAGACATTCTTCCAACAATCTAACTGCTTCCGCATAATTCTGTTCCACCCCTAAACCTTTATAATAAAGAAGTGCTAAACGCTCTTTAATGTTCGGGAATGCAGATGCCACCATCTTATACCATTTAGCAGCCTGCTCATAATCTTGTTTAAATCCACAAAGACCCGCTTCATATCGCTGTCCCAAGACTAATTGAGCTAATTGGAACCCTAATTCCGCACTCTTGAGATAGTATTCCTTTGATTGTTTGTAATCTTGTTTGACACCCTTTCCACAATCATATTGAGCAGCGATATTATAATAAGCATTACCCAGATAGACATTTGCCATCTCATGTCCCTTTTCAACAGCTAAGTCTAAGTACTTTACCGCTGTAGTATATGCTCTTTTGGTAAATGCATCAACACCTTTCTTAAATAAGACATCCTTATCCTCATTCGGATCTATTTCAGAATCATCATCAAAGATGGCTGTATCTGCCACCTGATATTTATAATATGAAAGTTGCTGTTCAATATCCTCAAATTTACAACCATATTCAATGGCCTTTTTGAAATATTCCACAGCTTTTTGAGGGTCTCTCTCCACACCTATCTCCTCACCATAACATCTACCGAGATAGTAATAAGCATCTGCATTTTGTTGTTCGGCAGCCGCAGTGAATAGTTCTGCTGCTTTCTCAGGATCTTCATCAACATTCAGCAGGCCTGTCAAATAGATATATCCCAAAGAGACCTGAGCATACACATGCCCCTTCTCTGCCGCTTCTGTATAATAGTCAACTGCCTTATCATAATCAGACTCAACACCTATCGATTTTTCGTAGAATTGTCCTAAGTAAAACAATGCTTCTGCATCACCATTCTCATCTCCAGCTTTTTCCATCCAGTCAAAAGCATCTTTTGTATTTTTCTCCGTACCTATACCATGGAAGTAACATTTAGCAACTTCCACTCTCGCCTTACCATGACCATTCTTAGCCGCTTCTAAATACCATTGAAAAGCTTTCTTCATATCGAACTCAGCACCTTGTGATAATGCATAACATTGTCCAAGGGCAAATTGAGCCAATGCAAAACCGGTCTCTGCTGCTTGGGAATATAGACTCATTGCTTTCTTTCTATCCTCATTCACACCCAAGCCCGAATAGTAACAAACGCCTAATTTATAGAGTGATTCAACATGATTCCGTTCTGCCGCCTCCTTCAAACATTCAAAGGCCTTCTCCATATAACGAACAGCCTCATTATGTAATTTTATTGTCTCTTCATCCGCTAGTACCTTTTCATTCAATCCGACATCGCCCTGCGTATTTTTATCCATATCAAAGTTCAAGCCAAAGCTGCAATCCATTTGATTCTGTGAGTTTAAATACCCATTGTATGCCGACTCTTTCGCCAATCTGAAATCATCTTCAGACAACCCTCCAAGATTAAATTTTGATTGTTCCATATTCTGTTAATTCACATTATTGATTTACAACTATACCTTTATTTAGTTTGAGAATATCCCTCTTTTTTCAACAACTCAACCAGTCGTTGTTTGTGATCACCCTGAATAATGATTTCACCATCTTTCACAGCACCACCTACGCCACATTTCTGTTTCAACAGTTTACATAACGCTTGAATATCTTCCTCCGAACCAACAAATCCTTTGATGAGCGTCACTGTCTTTCCGCCTCGTCCGGCACGTTCCATGTTCAAACGTAGCTTCTGCTGATTTTTAGGAAGTGTTTCAATATCCGTCACCTCTTCATCATACACATAGTTTGGATTGGTTGAATAAACAACGCCCTCTTTTTTCTTTGAATGATTCTTTTCATTCACCTTTTCTTCCTCTTCTGAATGATCTACACCGCCAAGAGCAGCTAGCTTTTCTTTCCAATCTGACATCATAAGCCTAAATATTTAGTAGTAATCTTTTTGAAAAGTAAATGTACAATTTTTAAATTAATTATCCGTTTTTAATAACAAGAAAGATATTCTTTTCTTCTGATAAACCATAGAGTCTATTCTTATTTTTTTATATTTGTATTTAAAGTGAATTTTATTGATTCACCGTTTTTTATAAAGTCATCGAATATGAAAAATTTCAAATTTTATAAACTTGGAGCTATAATCTGTTTTATGATAAGCCAAAGCTTTGTTTCATGCCAAAAAACAAATACGCAGGATATGCAACAAATAAATAGTAGTACAAACGCATTCATCGATTCTCTATACCAGAAGATGTCGATAGAGGAAAGGATCGCCCAAATACATGGCATTCACCTTGATCAGTTTTTTGATGAGAACAATCAACTTGACACCTTGAAATGTGAACAATTGATTCCAAACGGTATCGGTCATTTTTCTCAATACGCAGTGACTCAAAGGAAAACAGCTAACGAACTACGAGACATGGTTGCTCAGATGCAAGACTGGATTGCCACCCACACGCGCAATGGTATTCCTGCACTTTTTCATGAAGAAGTTCTTAGCGGTATCGCCACCTACGATGCCACCATCTATCCTCAACAGATCGGTATGGCTTGTTCGTTCAATCCTGAATTAGCATTACTCAAGACAAAACAAACGGCTACTGATTTACGAAAAATCGGTGGTGCCTTAGCGTTGTCTCCTATGGTAGATATTATCCGTCATCCTTCATTCAACCGATTGGAAGAGTCGTACGGTGAAGATGCTTATTTATCATCTGTAATGGCGGTGGCTTTTGTGAAAGGTTTACAACATGACAACTTACAGGAAGGCGTAGCTGCCTGCACCAAACACTTTTTAGGGTATGGCGGTGGCGGAAACGCACCTGAGAAGGAACTGATGGAAGAGATTCTCATGCCTCATGAGACTAGCATTAGATTAGCTCAAAGCCAGGTGATCATGACCGGTTACCATTCTATCAACGATACTCCTTGTGTTGCAAACTCTTACATACAAAAGAGAATCCTTCGAGATTATCTCCATTTCACTGGCTTAACTGTCAGCGATTATACATCTATCAATCAGATTCCGTTCGTCTCAGATAGCCTGCAAAAAGCTGTTATGGCCATCAAGGCTGGCAATGATGTTGACTTCCCTGATGGGGATTGCTATAAATTCCTTACCCAAGCAGTGAAACAAGGTCTTGTGGATGACAAGACAATAGAAGCATCCGTCAAACGTGTTTTGAAGCTCAAATATGACTTGGGATTGTTCAACAAAGAAATACCGTTATACGCAGAAGGTGCGATTGACCTAGATTGTCCTGAAGGAAGAAAGCTATCCTATACCCTTGCCACACAATCTGTTGTGTTGCTAGAAAACAACGGAACACTTCCTCTCAAGCCTGCTAAACTATTCCTCACTGGTCCTAATGCCAATAGCATGTGGTCAATGCTCGGTGACTACTCCTACCCTTCCATGCGATATTTCTGGCAATTGAAAATAGAAGATGATGCTCATCCGCATATCGTCACATTAAAAGAAGGACTGGAAAACAGATTGCCGCAGCACTTCACGCTAGATTATAGCAGAGGCTGCGATTGGACGGAAGGCGTTGAAACCATCATTGAGGACGGAGGTGACGAACGTGCTTCGTATATGAGGTCGATTCAGAATCGTATGATTGATAGCGGTGAAAAAGCAGATGCAAAAGAAGCGTTGAAGAAAGCAAAAGATTGTGATGTAATCATCGCTGC
Source organism: Paludibacteraceae bacterium (assembly GCA_045113275.1). GTDB lineage: Bacteria > Bacteroidota > Bacteroidia > Bacteroidales > Paludibacteraceae > UBA1181. Next base: position 9,550 of record JBGUIU010000184.1, on the reverse strand, counting down.
CATGGGAGAGAACGTGATTCTTTGTGGTGAAAACAGAGACCGTACCTCCTTGCGACTACCTGGACGACAAGAAGAATATGTAGAATCACTTATCCAGACGGGTAAGCCTGTCATCCTCATTGTCTTCGGCGGACGTGCGCAAGTCATTTCATCCCTAGCCAAAAGATGTGCCGCAGTCATCCAAGCATGGTATCCAGGGGAAGAAGGAGGAAACGCACTTGCCGATATACTCTATGGCAACCTCTCTCCATCTGGCAAACTATGCATCAGTTACCCATCCGAAGAGATTAAAGACAAAGCTGTATGCTATAACTACCAAGAAAAAGAAAGCAGAATAGCATATCCATTCGGCTACGGATTAACTTATACATCGTTCCAATACTCCCATCTACAGGCTGACACACAAGTTGACACTCATGCAGATGGCATACACATCAGTTGTGAAATCACGAATACAGGAAAGATAAAAGCCGATGAGATTGTTCAACTCTATCTTTCACCTAAAGAGTCAACCGAACACCTCAGACCTATTCAATTACAAGGATTCAAAAGAGTCTCTCTCAACCCAGGTGAAACCAACACGGTAGAATTTACCATGTCTCCACAACAGTTTGGATACTACCATGATCATCAATGGAACATTGAGAAAGGCAAATACATCATTAAGATTGGAGCTTCTTCTGAAAACATTCTATTACAAAGCGATATAGAATTAACAGGTGACTCCTATTCAATTCCTCTACGAACAGAGTACTTCTCAAAATAAAGTCTCGCACTAAAATCTGCTTTCCACAAGAGAGTAAGCATTAAAACAAGTTTCCCCCACCATCAATCAGACATCTGATCGTAGTGGGGGAAATTATTTTTTGAGACTTCTCTCGTCAACGAAAAATCAAGCTAACAAGCGACGAACCTCCTTCACAACAAAGTCACGTATAGCGACTTCAGGAGGATTATGCCATCCTGGCATGAAACGACGATGCGTATAATGCTGACGGAACCAATGAGCCGACATACGAGTCATGAAATCATAACGGCCAAACATACCGACAGTCAACTCATCCTCTTCTTTCGTCAAATCATCGAACTCTGTCTTTTCCATATCTTTATATTGTTGACACATTCTTTTGTCAACATGCCATATCTGATTTCCATTCTCACGAACAGACTTATATTTATTATCACCCTGAAATAAGTACATATAAGTCATACCGAGACTAGGGTTCAATAAGATCTTAGGGATTCCTCTATATTTTTGAGCCATAAAACCGCCCAAGCTATGACCAATCAACAGATCAATCGAATGTTCTTTCAAGAAAGAATCGATTTGAGGGAATGCAATCTGAGGATCAATAGACAAATCGGGCGCCCATACCTTCATGTCTGGCAGATATTTTCTTAAATAATCCACAATTTCAGACTTACCACTAGAAGCCATACCATGAAGGAAAAGAATCTCTTTCATAACACTTTTTATATAGATGATTAACGAATTCTCAATTTCTGTCCGATATAAATATTATCCTTTTTAAGATTATTCAATCGTTTTATTTTATCGACAGGAATTTTATACATACGAGAAATAGACGATAAGGTTTGACCTTTTTTCACAACATGGTATTTACCACCACTCACTGCACCCTTTCCTTTAAAATAAGGATCAGCAGAAGCAGGTAAAACCTTCACTCGCGTCAAGACATTGAAAGAATCCGCTTTATAAGCCACAATAGAATCTTTCATTTCAATGAATTTATCGATTTCAACCTGAGGCAAACATAGCGTATAAGTCTCACCATTACCAGGGATGATATCTCTACGATATTGAGGGTTCAAACTCCGTAATACATCTATATTCACATTCATCACCTCAGCAATCTGAGCCAAGTGCAAACGTTCATTCAAACGAATTGTATCACAAATGACAGGCAACTCGACACGAGCCGGACAAATACCATGTTCCTTGTGATAAGTCATAGCATAAGTAGCAGCAATAAACGCAGGCACATACCCTCTTGTCTCTTTAGGCAAATATGGATAGATGGCCCAGTAATCACGTTTTCCGTTCGATCTCTTTATCGCCTTATTCACATTACCAGGACCGCAGTTATAAGCAGCAATCACCAAAGCCCAATCACCATAGATGCGATATAAGTCTTTCAGATAACGAACTGCAGCGTATGTAGATTTGATCGGATCACGACGTTCATCTATTAAGCTGTTACCTTGCAAACCATATATTTTACCCGTACCATACATGAATTGCCACAAACCAGAAGCACCCGCAACAGAAAAAGCACGAGGATTCAGAGCCGATTCAATCACTGGAAGATATTTCAACTCCATCGGCATATTGGCAGCATCCAACGCTTGCTCAAATATTGGGAAATAATAGGTTCCGACACCTAACATATACTCCATCTGTTTCCTACGACGAATGGTATATAGTTCAATATATTTCTTGACAATTGGATTATAAACCAGTTCAAATAATGCAGGAATCTTTTGCAGACGTTTCATCGTCAGTTCATCATCGATCTGAGGACCAATGCTATCAGAAGTACAATCAGAAACCAATATAGTATTATGGTACATTCCAAGTAAGGAATTTAAATTTTTCTCTAACGCCTCAGGATAATCTCTTTCAGCCATTTCGATTATCGAATCAGGAGCTGATGTTAAAAAAGAATCAGCTGTCAGCGCATCTTCAATAAAAGCATCCGTTAATGATAATGAATCACTAGAGTCATCCGCATACAAAAAAGAACAAAAACAACTTGTAACAAGAATAAAAAATAAACGTTTCATTTTAATTTATTTAAAATGGATACTACATTGTATTCCAACAAACGAATTCTGCCGAGCATCGAATGCAGTCCCCATACCATCCATACCATAGGTATTAATGACAGGTTCAATACGCATCGATAGATCATCCGTTACAGAGAAATCATACAGATGTGCATCCACAAAAGCATCGACAACACTCACCAAATAAAAAGCGACTAAACCAAAGGTACTCAAATCACGTGCGCGACGATACCGATTGGTCTTTGTCTTTAATGTAGATTGTAACCATGATTGAGTTCCATCATATTGAGGATAGAAGATCAAATAACTGTCGGTGACAGGATCTGTATCCAAGATATCATGGTAAGCATCATGATAATCATTATACATTCTACCATTCCAGCCTATAAGATAAGTGAATGTCATCATTCCCCCATATAAGATAGGCAGTTTCCAATAACTTCTATTATAAATCTGTCCTAATCCAGGACAAACAATAGCATACCATGTTGCTTTTTTAGGATCTGGCTTAAAATAACTCTTATTCATCATAGTTGAATTCACCTCCGGACTCTTCTTTCCTGATTGATCCTGATTCGAAGATTCCAAGACATAAAATTCAGGGGTGTCTGACACCAATGTATCAGACATCAAAGAATCAGATTTTTCAACTGGGATTGTCTCCATCGCCCCTGCTGAAAAACCCAATACAAATGACAACAGTATAATGAATAATATGCGAATATAATTAGCCAAATGAAATACTATATTTTAAACAACACATCAATTCAACTTATCAAATATTTCTAATATTTTGGCAAACTCATCATCATTCTTAAAAGAGATAGTTATTTTACCTTTCCCTTTTTCATTGCATGCCAGATCCACTTTTGATAAGAACAAAGAGGAAAGACGATCTCTCAACATCACATAGTCATCTCGTAAGCTTGGCGTTGGTTTATTTCCGTGACTTTCTTTACCAATATTACGAACCATCTCTTCCACTTTACGTACAGAAAGTCCCTCTTTTAAGATTGAATTATAGATAGACAATTGATCCATGGAATTTTCCGCACTAAGCAACGCTCTCGCATGTCCCATTTCAATCTTCTTATCCCGTAGTCCCATCTGAATTTCTGCAGGCAAACGAAGCAAACGAATATAATTAGAGATAGTAGCTCTCTTTTTGCCTACACGTTCGCTCAACTGTTCTTGCGTGTAATCACATTTATCCATCAAGTTCTGATAAGAAAGAGCTATTTCTATCGCATTCAGATCCTCTCGTTGAATATTTTCAACCAAAGCCATCTCCATCACCTGCTCATCCGTCACTTCTCTAACATATGCAGGAATCTTTGTCAACCCAGCTTTCTGTGATGCTCTGAATCGACGCTCACCAGCAATAATCTGATATTTGTGATCATTGATCTTACGAAGAGTAATCGGCTGAATCACACCAATTTGTTTAATTGATTCTGCCAACTCCTCTAATGATTCTTCATCAAATTCACGACGGGGCTGATCTGGATTAGCTTCAATCTCCGCCATCTCTATCTCATTAATAGAAGAGGCGCCCTCCACTTTCACATCATCATCTTTTATGCCAAACAGAGCATTTACACCGCCTCCTTTTTTCAAAGAAGAGGTGTCAATATCCATATCATCCAAACCGCTACTTAAGCCTCCGAATTTCTTTGCCATAAGTCAGTTTTTCCTATTAATTATTATCCTTATTATTTTCCAACAATTCTTGAGCTAATTGCATATAACAAACAGCTCCTTTTGACTCTGCATCATATGTGATGACCGGTTTATGAAAACTTGGTGCTTCACTCAATTTGATATTTCTTGGAATAATCGTATTAAACACCATATCATCAAAATGAGAACGAACATCTTCAACCACTTGGTTGTTTAACTTTGTTCGTGCATCATACATCGTCAAGACAAATCCTTCTATCTCTAGATTTGGATTCAACTTACTTTTCACCAGTTTTATCGTATTCAACAACTTTGAGATTCCCTCCAATGCATAAAACTCACACTGAACCGGAATAATAACAGAATCGGTCACGGTTAATGCATTTAACGTGATAAGTCCTAAAGATGGCGAACAATCAATAAAGATAAAATCATACTCATCCCGTAACTTATTCAAAGCATTCTTCATGTACATCTCACGATTCTCCATAGAAACCAACTCTACCTCTGCACCCACTAAGTTGATATGCGAAGGAATAATCTTTAAATTATCCAACTCCGTATCCAATACCGCTTCATGAGGATCTATTGTACCCAACAAACATTCATACACGGTCTTATCTGGGTGTTCCAAACGACGTACATCATATCCAAACGAAGAGGATGCATTAGCCTGAGGGTCTGCATCTACGATCAATACCCTTTTCTCTAATACAGCCAATGAAGCAGCCAGATTAACTGTCGTGGTAGTCTTTCCTACGCCTCCCTTTTGATTTGCTAATGAAATAATCTTTCCCATAAAGAATCTTTTTTAATTGTTCTACAAAGATACGTTTTTTTTTTACTCCACGAAAAAATGTTCCACGCTCTCCTCTTACGACTTTGTATAAATAACTGATTTTCACACATAGCAAAACTTATCAACGTTTTTTTGTTAATAACTCCGCCCGTTTTGTTAATAGAGTTCTCTTTTTCAGTCTCGATATCGCTTCAAGATCTCACCGTATGCATCAATACGTCTGTCCCGTAGAAATGGCCAAATCCGACGCACATCCTCCGAACGTTTCATCGAGATATCCACCACCTTCACCTCTTCTTCATGATTAGAGAATTGAAGCAAGATCTCTCCTTGCGGACCTGCCACAAAACTGTTTCCCCAAAAACTAATTCCATTCGTCACACCCGAAGGATCCTCTTCATACCCAACTCGATTGACAGAAACGACAGGCAATCCATTCGCCACTGCATGTCCTCTCTGTGAGATGATCCATGCATTCAATTGTCGGTTCTTCTCATCATCGGTATCGGTACTCTCCCAGCCTATTGCCGTTGGATATATCAATATCTCAGCACCTGCTAAAGCCATCAATCGAGCTGCCTCTGGATACCATTGATCCCAGCAAACCAACACGCCCAACTTACCTACGGATGTCTCTATTGGATTGAAACCCAAGTCTCCCGGTGTGAAATAGAATTTCTCATAATAAGCAGGGTCATCTGGTATATGCATCTTGCGGTATTTACCTGCTATACTTCCATCTTTTTCAATCACCACGGCGGTATTGTGATACAATCCCACAGCTCTTTTTTCAAACAATGAAAGGACGATTACCACCCCCAACTCTTTAGCCAGTTTTCCAAAACTTTCTGTTGAGGGACCAGGAATAGGTTCAGCCAGATCAAACTGATTGACATCTTCTTCCTGACAAAAATATAGCGCATTATGCAACTCCTGCAAAACGACCAACTGCGCTCCTTGTTCTGCACATTCACGAACTTTTTTCTGCAATCGATCGATATTATCTCGTATATCTCCTGTGTTATGTTGTTGAATCAATCCTACTTTCATACTTCTCAATATTTTATAACTATTATTTTAAAACTCCTATAGGCAACTGCATCGTAACGCAATGCAATGAGCCATGCTGACGAATCAAAGGAGAGCAATCAATACCCACCACTTCATGATTTGGAAATTCTTTTTGTAGAATAGATTGTGCCACACGATCTTGCGGACAATTATAGAACGGAAGCAACACTGCTTCATTGATTATCAAGAAGTTGGCATACGTTGCTGGCAATCTAAAATCATCCTCATAGCGAGGCTCCGGCATAGGCAATGGCACCAACCGATAGGGTTCTCCATTCATTTGGGTAAAAGTCTTCAACTCATCTTCCATCGCCTTTAGTTCCGCATAATGCTCGTCATTTTCATCCGTACATTGTACATAGGCAATTGTATCTTCTCCACAAAAGCGAGCCAACGTATCTATATGGCTATCTGTATCATCGCCTGCCAAATATCCATGATTTAACCATAATATTCGTTTCAAGCCGAACACATCTTTCAAAAAGTTCTCGACCTCCTCTTTCTGTAAATGCTCATTACGATTTTTAGATAAGAGGCACTCTGAGGTTGTCAACATCGTACCACATCCATCCGATTCCACACTGCCCCCTTCCAGCACATAATGAAGGAAGTTGAAATACCCCGTATGGGATGAAAAAGAATCCTGTCCATATAATCCTCGAGTAATCTGATTATCCAGATTGGAAGCAAATTTCAGTCCCCATCCATTGAATTGAAAATCATACAGACAAGGCTCACCATCCACAAAAACAGTTATGGGGCCATGATCACGCGCCCATGTATCATTTGTCTCAAGACGCTTGAAGATCACCTTGTCTTCAATATCAGAAAGCAAAGATCGCACCTTCATCTCATCCTGACAAACGACGAGCAATTTCTCATGTTTTACAATCTCATGAGCAATAGACACATAACAAGCTGTCACCTCATCCAATATATAGTTCCAGTCTGTATTCTCATGTGGCCATGTCAACATCACCCCACACTGAGGGAACCATTCTGCTGGGAAAACGATAGGATTCATTTGTTTCTTCATACTATATATTTTTCATTCACGGATTACAGATTATCAAATTATTTACATCATTCTTGATTCTACAAAAGTAATCAAATAGCATACATTACACAAATGTTTATTGCTTTCATATGCGTTTTTCACATAATTTACCACATGGATATAAATTATTATCCAATTATCTTTTCCGTCATCCGTCGTCCTGCGTCGTAGGCTTGTTGCAGGTCGTCTTCCCAATGCTCGTCACGACACTTCCGCTTTTCCTCTTCCGAGAATCCTACCAACTCGTAATTGGCGTTGTTCTTGACTTGATAGGTGTTGTAGGCAATCAGTTTTTCGGGTTCTCCGAGTGCCTGGGTGATGAATGTTCCATCGAACCGTTGAACGTCTTGCGCGGTCCACCGTCGATAATGATGATTCGAAGGTTAAATTGTGTTAATTTTTTTTAGATATATCGCTTACGATATAAATATTTTCATAATTTTGTATCGTGTGCGATACATCTCGCTGATGTGAGTTGTTTTGTAAGATATGTTTAATCTTAAAAATTCGAATGGTATGGGTATATATGATTTTACGGTGCTCAACACCAAGAAGGAGCCGGTTAGTCTGGCGGAATACAAAGGAAAGGTTCTTTTAATTGTCAACACGGCTACAGGTTGCGGATTCACGCCGCAGTATGAAGGGCTGGAGGCGTTGTACAAAAAGTATGAGGCACAAGGTTTTGTTGTATTGGATTTCCCATGCAACCAGTTTGCAGGACAAGCGCCTGGCACGGAAGAGGAGATTGTTAGCTTTTGCCAGCTGAAATATGATGTCAATTTCCCTCAGTTCGCTAAGATCAAAGTGAACGGCAACGAAGCTGATCCGCTTTATAAATGGCTTAAAAAGCAAAAAGGTGGTTTATTGGGCAGTGCGATTAAATGGAACTTCACCAAGTTCCTCATCGACCGTGAAGGTAACGTGATCGAGCGTTATGCACCTACCACCAAACCGGAAGATATTGAAAAGGATATTCTTAAATTGCTCTAGATATGTACGAACAGCTTAAGTTAGACAACCAGCTCTGCTTCCGTCTGTATTCGGCGGCGCATCTCACCATGAAGGCTTATCAGCCCTATTTTGCACCGATAGGCATCACCTATCCGCAGTACCTTGTGTTGCTCGTGCTGTGGGAACAGGACCATCAGCCGGTATGCGACATCGCCAAGCGTCTGCTGCTCGATACGAACACAGTAACGCCTCTGTTGCAACGCATGGAAAAAGCGGGACTCGTCATCCGTCAGCGTGGGGAGCAGGACACGCGTCAGCGGATTGTGTCGTTGACAGACAAGGGTATAGACCTTCGCGACAAGGTGGCCGACGTGCCCAAGTGTTTGTGTGAGAGCATCATGGAGCAGGTTGGATCGGCAGACGAATTGAAGGCGATCATCCCTTTGCTCGACCAGCTTATTGAGGGATTGAAGAAAATTGAAAGTAAATGTCAAAATTGCTAACATTATAAAAACAGGACATTATGGCACATACATGTAAAAATTGTAAATTTCGTACGCACTACGAAAAGAATCCCAAATCGGTATTAGGACGTTTTTGGCGGTGGCATATCAACTTCTGTCCGGGGTGGAAAGCCTATTTCACTTCGCTTCCTGCCGAAAAGCAGAAAGAACTACGTTCGAAGTATCAGTTTAATAAATACCAGGATAACGAATAGATTTTGCAAACCAAATTAAAAAAACATGAATATCGATACAATAATTCCAGTCAACAAGAAGCACTTGCTGTTGATGCAGGTGCTTTGCTGGTTGGGTCCGGGAGTGAAGATACTGACCACGGGCATACAATCCCTATTACAAGTGAAATTAGCGAACCCGGAAAGAGTCTGGTGGCTTCTTTTGATAGCGGTGGCGGTTGCCGCACTTTTTTCGCTGATGTTCAATGGGTTTATAAAGCGATACACAGCCCGCATATTGAATTTCCCGGAACAGAAGAAATCCCTGTTCGCCTTTTTTGACCTACGAGGCTATCTTCTCATCTTTTTCATGATGGGACTTGGCATCAGTCTGAAATTTATACCTGGCATCCCGAAAGAGTTTTTTGCGGCATTCTACCCCGGACTTGGTGTGGCGCTATCCATTGCAGGCATACGCTATTTTGTGAGCTGGTGGAAAGCGGCGTAG
>JBGUIU010000183.1:0-6985 GCA_045113275.1 Paludibacteraceae bacterium | reverse complement strand
GCCTGCCGACATGAAACGAGTAATGGAGGGCAGGAGGCTCCAGCCAGATCATTATGCCCAAAAGAAACAATGTGAAGATTTCCATCTGTACAAGCATCTTTTTGAAACAGTTCATCAAGAGCTCAAAGAAGGGAAAAGAAATCTAGTCAAGACTTCAAAGACTTCTAATTTGGAAGAGGGTCATTTCTATGTTGTAGATGGAATGCTTGTGTTGCTCCAATCAATTCATGAGACGAAAAGAAGTCGCAGTGGAATGATAGATGGACGAACACGTTGTATTTACGAAAATGGTACGGAATCTGACATCCTTCTCGAAACACTTCGTCGTAATGTCCTCCATGAGGGATATGGAGTAACAGAACCTCAAGATAAAGCAAATGATGCGTTCTTCGAGCAAACGATCACAGATGGAGACAAGTCAACTGGCTATGTCTATGTGTTGAAGTCGCTCTCTCCGGACCCTGAGATTGCTGGTGTCAAGGATTTGTATAAAATTGGGTTTACAATCAATACCGTAGAGGAGAGAATTCAGAATGCTGAAAAGGAACCAACATATTTGATGGCTCCCGTCCAGATTATTGAGACAGCTCAAATCGTGAACATGAACTCTCACATTTTTGAGACCATTGTCCATCAGGTTTTCAAAGCGGTTCAATTTCAATTGAAAGTTTATGATGCCGAGGGCAACCTGCATGTTCCTTCAGAGTGGTACGTGGCACCACTTGAAATAATCAATCTTGTGATTCAAAAGATTTCAGATGGAACGATTACTCAATACTCCTACAATCCTCAGATGCAATGTCTTGAAAAAAGGCTGGTGAAAAACAAATCGACTTTCAACACCGAAGGATTAAAGGTCTTGACACTCAACATTAAGGATGTATATTTCCAGGAAATTATGAGTGGGAAGAAGACCATTGAGTATCGCGAATTGAAACAAACGACGATAAGTAAGTATACTTATATAGACGAGGCTGATGGCAAGCGCTATTTACGCCGATATGATGTAATTCGATTCTTTGTCGGCTACCATAAGGACCGAGATTCCGCTCTTGTTGAGGTCAAGAATACTACATATAGTGATGGTGTTGTAGAATACCATCTTGGCCGAATTCTAGAGCATGTTAAGCAGAATAAAAGCTAGCCGAGGCTGCTGCTTTGAAAATGGTTATGCTTTGATACAGGCTGCATTGCCTATTATGATGGCAAAAAAGAAAACCGCATTTACCTGCGAATTTAGCAGAGTTGCTCCATATATTTCAAAATAAGAAGATGAGGAACCTAGAGGACGTAAAACACGAATTATTAGAAGCAGTTTTTGACTACTTTAATGAGTCAAGCGACTGTAACGGGCATGCTTCGTATAATTTGAATATTAATGCTGAAGATGATTGTCTCTTAGCTGCAATTGAGGATTTAATCAATGAAGACAAGATCTCGTTACTCGCTTCTGAGCACGATATGAACCCACACATTATTCGATTTGGATTCGCTCCAAAAGGTGAGCAAATAAAATATCTTCAAGAAAATTTATTCAAGAAGTCATTTTGTTTATATCCATCATCTAAATACTTGAAAGAGAGGATTAAACCTAATCTTATTCCCAAATACCCTTTTAAGTACATGATGCAAACTGGTATGCCTCAGTTTAAAGCGTGCTATTTTGAATGGGGTGTCCTTTATAAATATTTTTCAGATCCGAGATATAAGTTTCAATTTAGTGATTATATCGGAAGAATTGAATCAACAGATGAAGTGAACAAAGAAAGCTTCATCAATTTAAGAACTTTTGGTATTGGAATAGATGGTTTTGGAAATCGAGTGGTAGTGGCATTCCCAAGAGACTTGATTCACATGTCTTCAGCATGCCAGATTGAATGGCATAGTAAAATGGTTCCAAATCAAGAGCAATGCCTGATTCTTGAGAGTTACCAAGAGAATTTATTTGAGAGCAGTTGGGCTTTTCCTCAGACAGTATATATGTCATTGATACAGGAAATGGTTAATATCAATCAATTAACTAACGAAATCTGGGGTGCCTCCTTCTTTCGTGAAGAATTTGATAATAACAAGCCTGTTGGCTTTGATATGATATATATACCTACATATAAAGTATATATGGACTATGTATTATTGTTAGAAATAATGGTTATAAGCAACATCAAGGACTCATTTTTTGATGCTATAAACTGGCCTAGATGCGATAGCAATGGAAAAATTAAGGGGTCTTTGCTCTGTTTAAAAGAATTCCTCCAAAGAATTAAACCCGACATGGAAGACGAAATAACATCTCCATTAAGAGAGGTGAGAAAACTAAGGCAGATTCCAGCTCACAAGATTGAAGACAATAATTATGATATCAGATACTTGAATCAACAACATGAATTAACTGCAAAAGTTTTCCATTCATTGAATACATTTAGACGAATTCTTCAAACACATCCAAAAGCACAAAATGTAGACATTGTTTACAAACAAACTGAATGTTATATAGTGCCATAATAGATATTGAATGAAATGATTATTTCCGCTCCATATCCGTTTACACTGTAACACTATAGTCCGTTTTTATGACCTCCGTTCCTCCCACCAAACAAGAGCTTATCTCCTTGGTCGAATCCATGTGTGAAGTCCAGGATAGAATGCTCGGCGCTAGAGGAATGCCTGAACATATCCAAAGACCTCACGTGGATAATATCGAGGCATTAAAAGCGCCGGTGTTTTTCCTGTGGGAGCTGCTTGGATATGGGACGCCGAGAGAATTGTCCGAAAAAGGCGTTAAGAGGGTCTGGATGGCGAGTTTTAGATCTTCACCAGGGGAATACTTGGAAGAGTGTCTATCGTTGCTCAGAGACTACAAGGTGCCGATATCAGAATACGACGGAGGGACAAGGCTGAAACAAACCCTGATGAACTTCTATGCTGATATGATGGAGACGTATTAAAGGCAATGCCATAAAATACCTTTTTTTAATGGCGCTTTTTAATGAATTCCAACTTTGTGATACTTGGATTTTGTGATTTAGCAGCTTCATAATCCTCTATGAATGATGTTACTCTTTTTAGCGCATCCTCCATCTCCGAGTCTTGGGATCTTATTGAACCCTGGAACAACTTCTTAAAAACCTCTATGTTTTTCCCTCTCAGGAAAGGCCAAAAGAGACACCATTCCTCTAATTCTCCATTATTAATCTGTCTAACATTAAAGTAGGTGCTTCCTTTGGAAATCACTTTTCCATTAACCTCAATCTGGTTTTTCTTTGTATATCGAGTTAGCCTACTAATTAGGATGGTTACGATGTTCATATTTGATAAACCTTCTTTATTCTTGACGTTATATTTAAGGTGCTCCAATGTGTCTTCAGAAATCATTTCATCACACAAGCAGCAAACATACGCATCCTTGTTTTCAGCATCGATGTATCCACGATAGATAAGATAGTCGATAAACATGCTTACGTAACTTCTTTTATCGCTATTACATTGTTTTAATGCCTCCCTTTCTAGTCCTATAAATGGATTGACGATCATCTTATTCTCATGTAGTTCTGGCTTAGAGATATCTTCAACACTGATATTCTCCTCAACAATAGTTTGGGTATTCTGTGCTTCTTCATGATTTTGTTCAAATATGGTGGATACAAACCCCAAAATGTTAAGAATAGATTCTTTGGATAGTTTGTTGTATCCAGATAATGCTTGATCACATATTTGTTTATATGGTTCTTGGGTAAAAAGTCGGTCAAAGCATTCTTGATCTGAAGTCAATAAAAGGTGTTTGTATTTATAATAGTAATGGGTAATTAAGCCAACTAGATGCCATATTTGATTTGACAGTAGGTTTATGAGTTGTTCGGATGATTCCTTGTTGATATTTGCTTCGGATGATACAAGGTTGTCAAACACTTCGATTTGAGGTGAACAAATGCCAGTATTCTTGTATAGACGAATAATGTAGGAGATAGAAATCATACATTCTTGTCTATTCTGGCTCTGATAATACAATACTAAAGAATAGCCTAGTTTAATAACGAAATAATAAGAGTCTAAGAATTCAACAAGTTTCCTGTTGAGCGATGAAATAAAGGCATTTAAATCATAAGTGTTAATGGACTCTATGATTCGAGAATACTCTAAGAAATCAATTAATCCCCCATCTTTAATATACCCAAGAACACTTGTGACTATTGGTTTCGGGTACTTAGTTAATAAGGTGAATATTTCTTTAATTGTATGGTCTGAATTATTGATTTCAATGGTTACATAATTATCGGATGAGTCTGATAGCAATTCACTCAGGTATTGTGATATAATCGCCCGGTAACTGTTTCTTTCATCAATTAATGATAAATAAATAACCAAAGCGGCAAATGGCCTAACAATGTTTTCATAAAGTAGCCGATTCCTGATATTGTTGCAATAATCAATTCGTTCTTTCTGGCTTAGCTTTTTCCCTAATTTGACCTCTGTTCTTTCGATTTCATCATTAAGGTTATTATCATTAAACTGTTTGTAAAAGGTCTGAACTTTATACTTTTGAATGTCATCTATGGAAATTGACGATTTATTATTAACAGCTTCTTTGTATAACAACATCAATTGTTCACATTGTGCTTTCGTGTCACTAATTCTTTTTAGAAGCTCGGTATCGTCTTTTCTGAGCTTTTTATATGAATGTAGTTTATTGTATAGTTCGTCAAAAATTGTAATTGATAAGTTCAGTGACTTAGGAAATATCTCTTTGAAGTGGGTTGATTCTGGTGCAATAATATAATCATCGGGAAGAGATATGTCATTTAAGTTGAATTCTTTGTCTTTGTTTTCTAAGATTTCAATTATATCATCAATCTCATTACCAATCTCCATATATAGATCATCTACATATAGCCCTTTTTCTTTATATGCATAGGCAGCAAAATAAATATAGCTATCATCTGGCGTTATAACACCCACAGATAACAAGTCGAGTATGCGACTACGTTCCTCTTCCTTTTTGATTTCAGTCTCTAATTGCTGATATTCGTCACGAATTGCCATAGTGGTTGCCCTTTTATTAGTGAATAGCTATCTACTGTAGAATGTCCACTGAAAGTATGTACAAACTAAAGTTTAGCAAAGGTAACGAATTCTTGACAAAAATGGGTGGTTTCAAAGTAGCATTGTGTTATTTTTTGTCATTTTTTTGAATGAAACTATTGGCAATTCTAAATTGTGCCAAAAATGAGAAAGGGGAGAGTGCAACAGGTGAATAAAGTGGTGGTAAAAAATAAGTCACTGATTTCTCAGTGACTTATTTTTGATTTTGCGGAACTGAATGCACTTGGGCAAAGTATGAAAAGATGCTAATTGATTACTCCGGCAGGTGTGATGGAAAAGGATGTAATTATTGAGTATGTTCAATCTTCATGAATATCCAAATCCTAGTCAAATGCAAACATTTTACAAGCATTCAACAAGAATAGCTATTGTAAACGGTTCAAGTTTTCATATCTGGCAACTGAAAAGTCAGACTATAATTAGTTACCAATTATCATTGCTCAAATAAGAGATTCAAAAGAAGGAATACAAAGAGAGCCACAAAACTATTTCAATTTTTCCTGCATAATCTTAATAATTTCCTCTTTTATTATCTCATTAAGTTTTTGGATATCAACCTCAAATGTAGGAGAACTTTCTTCGTCATGACTAATGCCAATAATATCCTCTTTAACTTCGTTATTTGTAAAGAACGAGATTTTCAAGTCATTCTTTTTGGAGTATTTCTCAATATATTTCCTGAATTCCTCCTTTTCACTGTCTCTTTCAACGATGATATATTTAATATCTTCCCATTCAAATGGAATGTTCACACTCTTTGGCAGCAAGGCGGAATTATTATGATGATCTTTATACTCCTCATAATTCCATATCATCTGCTTTTCTTCTATCTTAAATAGAGTTTGTGCATCTGGAACACGCCTGACTTCTCGCTCATCATAGAACCTATATTTCTTGTAATTGCGTTTTGGTAGAGGTCCTTCATATAGTTTGATGTATGATAAAAGATAAATAATCCTTTGATAATCCTCATCTTTTTCAGTTTCAAATCTAAAAGTATTGAATTTCCTAGCCAGCATATCGATAATAGTCTTTAATGCTAAAGAATTCTGATCGCAATACCAAACAGCAGAAAAATTATTCCTTTTTCCCCATTCTGCACAAAATCCTATTGTATAGTCTCCATATTTTTTTAGATAGTTTCCAGTCTCTGCAAGTGGCAAATCGCACACGCTCACCATTGGATAGGCAAACTTATATTTGTCATAGCCTATAATATCCTCAACGCTATATGAGTAATACAAACACTTATTCTTGATAATACCCCTAAGTCCATCTTTCTTTGTCTGATGCCATAAAATGTTAGAACTCAACCCCATATAATAACCTCCCTTCGGCTCTTGAATTAATAGTAGAGAAATCGCATTTAAGCGTTATTTCCTTTGACATTGCAAATGTACAAAATAATCCCGAAATGATGGTGTTATTAACGGCTATTTTGGTTTTGGGCTCTTTTAAGAATGATGAATATTCATAATAAATGTTTCGAACCTCATCCACGGTTATTGTCATGCTTCTCGATGCATGAATTATTCGTTTTTATAGAATCATGTAGGGTTATTGATATTCACAAATCTCAATAGAATCATTGGGAATTCATTGATATATCAAATAAAGAAATGGCTGGCATATGAAAAAGGGGGGAATACAAAGGGGGAATAAACTGCTTGAAAAATTATAAGTCACTGAAAATCAGTGACTTATTTTTGATTTTGTGGAGCTGGAGGGGTTTGAACCCTCGTCCAAACGTGGAACTAATAAAGTTTCTACATGCTTAGTCCCGGCTTGGTTTTCGATTGACGGCAGGCCCGGGACGGCCAACCGGCAACTTATCCTCTAAATTTCGGACGCGGCCCGAGGCTTGCCTTGTCCTATCGCCGATATTCCT
>JBGUIU010000182.1:0-4217 GCA_045113275.1 Paludibacteraceae bacterium | reverse complement strand
TTTAGATACTCCGGCGAGTCTAAAGAGTGAGAATGATAACCAATTAATTTGAGGCATTATGAAACTAGATGATTTATACAACCTGAGCCGAGATGAATGCTTCGAGATGATTAAGGGCGAGAGCCAGTCACAAGCAAAGAGGGGACTCTGCATCGGTGCGTTGATTCTGGCATTATTCTCATATGGCTTGTATATTTGGCACGATTTTGAACCGAGTATTGTTCCCATCTGCGACTTTTTAGTTGGATGTTTTGCTACAGCCTGCATAGTCGTTAACAATCTTAGGTTTCTCCACAAGCTGGATAGCCTTAGCTCTCCAGAGCTATTGTTGCAGTGGTATAAAAAGAGATATCGTAATGATCGAAAGGCAATATACTTTGCTTTGATTGGAGGAGCGTGCATTTTCAATATGCGGATGTGGAACGATATCATCCATTTCGATTGGGTTTGGTTGGTGATAGAGTTGACGTTATTTGTAGGATTGATAGTAGGGTTGATATACTCTTATTTTAAGAAATATGAGAGTACTGCTTTAGATGGAGCTTTGACTCGGCGCGACGAGGAGATTATCGGTAGATTGGAAGACCTTGTTGAGAATAAATAACCTCGTCTTTTTAAGGCAAACGCGGTTGAACAACTTTTCCAAAATTATAAAAGTCAGGACGCGTACCAGCGCCTCATGAACAATGAATCAACGAAATCTAAGAGAAAATGAAGTGTTTAGCGAAATATTCGCTACATTTGCCTACGTTTACTGAAAGATAAATCGGAATTTATGGGTTACAAATACGTTTGTTTACGTTGTCGCAAGTGCTTCAGTGCAGGTACTGATTATACGAAGTTTAAGGACAATAAGAAATGTCCAGAATGTTCGGCACCCATGGCGCTCTTAAATGAAAAGTTTAAGGCTCCATCAAAAGAGGATTATACCCAGTGGGAAATCGTAAAGATGGTTGTTGATAATGGTTTTAATTATCAAACTATGTACAATCCAGATAATGGCGAAAGGATTCCTTACCCTAGAACAAAAATTGAGGCAGAGGAATTCATTCGAAAATATAAAAAGTAAATTCCTATTTATCGTTGCGTCTTTTCAAGGTCTAATCGGTTGAAGAACTTTTCCAAAATTATAAAAGTCAGTACGAGTACCAGCGCCTCATGAATAATAAATCACCGAAATCTAAAAGAAAATGAGTGTTTAGCGAAATTTTCGCTACCTTTGTCGATGAAACATTTTTTCTTCTTAATGACATGATACTGGCATTCTTCAGATACATTTATTATCGTACTCTCCAAGCATTTTTGAATTTTGGGTGGAGTTATAGATTTTCATCTCACTGCTCTTTCAGTAATGTTGGGGGAAGTATATTATTCAATCTCATATCGATTGTATTATTATGTGTCTATTTGGCAGTTGGTCCGATTAAAGACGACACAGAAATGATGTATTATTCTATAGCGATTCCTTGTCTCTTGATAACATTCTTGTTAATGGGCAAAATAGTTATTGTTAATGATAATGACGATGACAAGTTTTATAATGAGCTAAACACCCAATATGGATGTGAAAAGTATAGACAATTAAAAGGAGTTTTGGTATTTCTGTACTATGTTCTTACTTTGATAGTATTCATAAGTTTGGGTATATTAGTTATCTGATTATGTAATCGACAACAATACTACCGTCTTTTCACAGCATATACGGTTGGGCAACTTTTCCAAAATTATAAAACTCAGGACGAGCGCCAACGCCTCATGAATAATAAAATCGTGATTAAATGAACGCATTGCCATGCTTGCATGAGCATTGCCGAGCGAGAACGATTTATCCAAATCACCGAAAAAGAAGAGAAAATAATGCCTAAACTTAATTTTTAAGTTAATTTATTTGGCATATTCAAATCTTGGCTTTATTTTTGCACCAAGATAACTTAAAAGTTAAGAATGAAACAGTTTTATCAGATAGATCTAATTGAAGAATATCCTAATGTGAATTTCTACAGCATCCGCTTGGAGGACGAAGAACTGACTGAACTGGAAAAGTTTTTCGAGAAATTCCCGATAGGGTGTGAATATGACGACGAAATTGATGTCATCGTAGCTTGGCTTGACAAGATAGCCGAGTCAGGTGCGCTTGAACGCTATTTTCGTCCAGAAGGTCGTTATGGCGATGGTGTGGGTGTGATCCCGATTGATGTTGGTAACAAAGTACGGTTGTACTGCTTGAGACTTTCGGACAAGATTCTTGTGTTTGGCAACGGTGGAGTAAAAGATGCTTCCACTTGGGAAGAAAGCGAGGAACTTGCACCATACGTTAAACTACTTATTGACACGAGTCGATTCATTTCTTCGCGGATTAAGAACGGCACGATTGTTTTGGTGGATAAAGAGATTATTGGAGACTTAAATTTTAGCAGAGATGAAACGGAGTAGAATAATAGACGAACGTCGCAAGCATGTTAGTGCCGAGACGAGAGAGCGAGTCGCTCTTTCATTCCAAATTGTTGACAGGATTCATGAAATTCTTCTCGCTCGTGGCCTTCGCCAAAAAGACTTAGCTATGATGTTGGGTAAGAGCGAAGCTGAAATCAGTAAGTGGATGCGTGGCACTCATAACTTCACGATTGACACTGTTGTTGCCATAGAAGAATCGCTGCAAGCACCAATTCTGCAAGTTTACCACGAAATGGAGACGGCATGATAGTCGCAGGATGAGCGCCAGCGCCTCATGAACAATAAAATCGTGATTAAGTGAGCGCAATGCCAAGCTTGCATGAGCATTGCCGAGCGAGAACGATTTATCCAAATCACCGAAAAATAAGAGAAAAAGAGAAAAAAGAGAAAAAAGAGAAAAAAAAATAATAATAATGTATCATTGCAGAATGAACTAAAATCGAATTGAAAATGAGAACAAGGGAGTTTTTCAAACAAATATGGTTTGTCTCAGCAGATATGAGAATCAGAATTGCTGGTTTATTCATGTTACTTGCTATAGTGTGGTTTCCAATGGTAGGTCAGAATAGACTTGTGCCAGCTGTGCCAATTGACGATGCTGGAGGCGATGACCCCCATGGCGCTTATATGGCGGTGGTGAAGGATCATTTATTGCATGGCCAGTTGGATGACTGGGGCAATTATCCGTTGTTCATCTATATGTCACGCCCGTCGTTCACTGGAGAATATGTTCTAACGGGTGCCCGTGAGGGTAATGTGTTGACATTGACACAGGCAAAAGAAAACCTGTGGTATCATTTTAATGATGAAATAGAATCAGAAAGCAAAATCAAGTATTCACCAGAGTTGGTGACTACTTACTATGTGCAGGTACCAGACAGTGTGATGAACATGCTTCAGATGTTGGTAGAATCGGCCATTGAAACATCTTCCTATCTTTTTGAGAAACGAGGATTTGATGGTACGACCTATTGTTTTGAATCATCAGGCATTGCTGCAGAGTGTTGGAGTCCCAATGGACGTTGTGGAGAGTTGGTAAGGATTTTTGACCAATGCTGCCGTGCCGTCATTAACAACGAACTCGATAGTATCACAGTATTGATGCCACGATGCCGCGAGATGACTGCCAGTTTCAGGATGGATTACCCGATCGATTTATTTGCAGTTCAACAACGGATGGTGAAAGCGGTAAAAGGTCTATATGATATTACTCTAGATGATCCTTATAACTACTACTCTCTCTTACTTGAATCCTATCATGTGATTATGGAATGGGAAGGGGAAGATGAGGCTACTCTACAAGAACTCTGTGATGGGTTTAAGAAGAAGCATGGCGAGGATATGATGGCGTTCTCACGCCAATTGACCTGTGCTCATTTTATTGACGAGAGAATCTATCTGCATCCTGAAGATTTTGTGGACAAAGATTTCAACGATTTATATCAAGAGTTTCTCACTGACAAAAGCCGTTTTCTGCAAGAACACAAGGATACAAGGCTGAAGTAAGACTTGGTATTGATGACAAAATAGACTGTTTTGATAATCACATACTCTGTCTTTTCAAGGCATAGAAGGTTGATTTACCTTTGCGGCAAATCAACCGCTTTTTTTATTATTAGGGTGTCTGGCAAATAATGGCAAAAATCAATAAACATCTGAATATCATTACCTTAATGTCCGTTTTGTGTTAAGGTGCTTCATCTTAAGCTCTTAGAACTGACAGGGTATAGGCAGGAGTGCAGCGAGGCGAATCCGAGTGCGAC
>JBGUIU010000181.1:0-2783 GCA_045113275.1 Paludibacteraceae bacterium | reverse complement strand
CGTCTGTAATTCCACTTTCTGAAAGAATTACATAATCCCAAAATCTCATAAATTTAAACAGTAGTGTTTAGAGAAAATATCAATGATTTTGTATCTTTACGTATCAAAACTTTAAGGTACATTAAATGTGAGAATGGCAAATCATTGTTTATTCATTTATCATATCTTCAGCTATTTTTACTATAACAGATGACTATTCATTATGCTGAGTGATCTTATAAAGTCTTTTTTTAATCATAAACAGGACTTACTGAATCCTGTGCTTAACTCTCCCAGAGATATAACTGATAACCTGATTGATCGGATTATTTCAAACAATCTGCAGACGCTGACTATTAATTATGAATTTACCAGACGTCGAGGTTTGCATGAAAGCTGGAAGAAATTTTATGGTTATATCAGCAAAAAAAATCCTTTTTACGCAGCCAATCTGAAAAAGCCCCTGAAACATCTTGATTTTGAAATCAGATTTGGTCCAAGGATACACTCTCTGGCAATGGCTTTTCACGGTCTTAAAGAACTGGAATCCGTGAATATTCCAACCATCTCCGGCATTACTGATCTAAGTGGCATATTCAGTTCCTGTGCAGCATTAAATCAACCTTTGGCTCACTGGAATACCTCAAGTGTTACCGACATGAGCGGCATGTTCTGCGGAGCTTCTTCATTCAATCAGCCGATTGGAAATTGGGACACAGCCAACGTAACAGATATGAGTAGCATGTTCGGGAATGCAGAATCTTTCAATCAGCCTATCGGAGATTGGGATACTTCAAAAGTCACTGACATGAATGAAATGTTCGGTGGGGCATCGAGCTTTAATCAGCCTATAGGAGGCTGGAATACGTCAAATGTAACCTGTATGGCAAACATGTTTCGTTTCGCCAGGTCATTCAATCAGCCGATAGGATCATGGAACACATCAAAAGTAACAACAATGTCGCAAATGTTCCGCTCAGCATTTGTATTCAACCAGCCATTGCAAAACTGGGATACTTCCAACGTTACCAATATGTCCTGCATGTTTAGAAATGCAGGAGCATTTGTTCAACCATTAGATAAATGGAATATGTCAAAGGTTATCAGCAATGAGCATATGTTTCATTTGGATTGGGACTGGGGAGGATTAAGAACGGATTCTACTATCCGTATTGAATGAAATTCCTTAAGATATTACCTGAGTCATACAGTTCTTTTTTTAGTTTGAAAAATTGATGCTGAACGGAGATTATTCTGAACAGAATTCCATCAGACACAGTATCAGTTATAAAATGCGGTACAAAAGAACATCTCCGTCAAAACTCTAAGTATATTTATTCACGATATGTTTCCGTATCTTAAACGGAATAAACACATATAAAAGATGTATATAATGTGTTCAATAAGAAATTAAGTAGTAATTTTTAGATATGGAACAGATTATGTAATTATGCTCAATTGGTAAAATATGAGTAGGGCTTTTAAAGGCTTTCATTAACCTTTACCGCTCTGAATAATACCAAGAGGATAATATGGACGAAGATAAACAGCCAAAGGATGCAATGGACTACCTGGCAATGCTTGTCAGAACACAGGGACTGCTTTTCTCATATGTTGCAAGGGAATATCCGCAGATGGATACAGCTGATTTCATTCATTTTTACATGGAATCCAAAACAAGAAGAGTTATCGATGAGAACGAGGTCGGTTCGCATACGCTTGAACTTAAGGATCTTCTTGAATACATAGACAAAAATGAAGTTTATGAGTTTAAAAAAGGTAAAGCCATAGATCCGGAGATTGCTGAATGGATTGGTGAGTTCTATGCGTATTATCAGTTATGCGTGAACGTTCCGAGTAGAGAAATGATCAAGAAGATACCTGTAAGTTATCTGGTAAGCATATATCCGCGATTTGCCAATTTCGATCTTGAATTTGTAATGCAGCATATCTCAAAGACTGTTACTCACGATAAGAAGTAAGAGGTGTTACAGTGGAAAACAATGGGGGAAAATAAGCGCATGCAAACTTAAATGTTTGTATATATACATGATCGCATAATATCCATTATGTTAACAAAAGGGTGCGTCGGTATGTCGATATCCCCATATATGTCTTAGACTGCGTTATTCGGTCATCCGTGTCCGGATGTTTTCCCTCTCTACCTTGCTGCATGGTCAAATGTATCGGGAACCGTATCTGCCATATTATATGATACCGGTGTGAAATTTCCGGTAATTATTCTGCCGACACTCCCGGAATTACCGGTATGTTTTTGACGGGATCGTTAAAACGGAACAGCTCCACCTTTTAGTATCTCTCATATACAATGTTAAAAGTGTCGATGACAGTCATAACCGTATCGTAAGAAACAGATTTATTGTCCGGTCCGTGAAAAACACTGACTGCATACCGCAGGATTCTGCTGAGAGTTGACTATTTGCATGATCACTGCGTAAAGCCTTCACTTAAGCGGATTTCGAATCGGAATCAGGTAAATAATAATTCCGTTATTTTTTGCCCCCTGTCATCCAGTTTTTTTACGACTTCCGTATATTGCGATCCCTGTCGAAATATTCATGTATTTCGTTCGATATTGTTTTTACATTTTACTAACATTAATGCTGACCATGATAATGACATGCCATTTGTATGACATGTCGGTTCGTTTCAGTTTGTGCCGTCGTAAGATCGAAGGCCATTCTTAAACGGTTTAGGATATGTTTTACAGACGTAAGGATAATCATGAAAAAAAGCATTATTTCTGCCCTGTCATTATTTTCAGTGATTGCCTGTGTTCAGGC
>JBGUIU010000180.1:0-3077 GCA_045113275.1 Paludibacteraceae bacterium | reverse complement strand
ATCCAATTATCTGCTGACAGCTTTCTTGTTTACAAATATGATCCAGACTACCTGAAAGCTTCCGGAAAAGAATACCTTACAGATTCACAATCCATATATGAAAGTGTACTTCCTGAAGAAAAAGTCAGACACGTTAATATCACGTTGGATGGAGGTAATGTGATTACATGTTATGCTCATATCGTAATGACAGATAAGGTGTTTCAAGAGAATGGGAAGGCTAAATATGCCCCTGTGTTTATTCAATATATAACTGAAAACTTAGGTTCCGAAATTCTATTTCTCCCTTGGCACTGTGACAATTCTAATGATTCTAATGCCGATGTATATGGTCATGCTGATGGGTTGGTGCATTGGACGGGCGACAATAGGGTCTTGATGTCGAACCATCGCGATTTTGACCCAGAAGAGGCTGATGATATAAGGTGGAGATTAGAAGCTGTCGGATTTGATGTTACAGAAATGCTTTTTGATGTACCTAATCCAAACAAGGATTATAATTGGGCGTATATTAACTATCTCGAAGTTGGCAATAAGATTATTGTACCAACATTTGGGATTCCTGAAGACGAACAGGCATTGAAGTATATAAAAGCAGCAAATCCAGATAGCATCGTCCGAGGTTTTCGTATGAGAGAGATTGCCAGAAATGGAGGAGCACTCCATTGTATTACTTGGAACATAAAAAAGTAACAGAACGATATGTTTAAAATCCAATTCATAAATAACATAGTTTTTAAAGCTGGTTTACTTTATGCTCTGGATAGAACCGATAATCTGACTAGGGTGTTTATTAGACAGGGCAATCTTGAAGGACGTTGTACTATTTACAGTCTTATGATGATGCTTATGCTTCACAAACGAATAAAAAGAGAGGATTTGCTCCATAGAGTAGATAGAAATGCACCTTCTTACATAAAACGACTAAAGAAACAATTGTTATCAAGCAAAAGGAGAGCTCATTCTTTAGAAGAAATGCGCGATAAGTTACTCTCTTCATTTGACAACCAGATTTCTGTTGAAGTCTATACTTTATCTAGATACAAAAATTGTTGTGTGAACGCGGAAAATCTGCATTATAAAATAAAATTCCATTTGGATTCGGGATTACCTGTTCAGATTTCATTTATTTTTCAAAATGAGATGATAGGTCACTCCGTCGTTGTCATTGGATATTCATTCTGTGAATCCGTTATTCATCTCTATTGCCTAGATCCCTCAATAAGAATGGTACATACTACAATCTGGAACAATGTTATTGATTTAAACATGAACTACAATGATAGTAATAGGATGGATTATAATCATATGGCAGAGAAAAAAATCCTTGTAAGAGCAATACTCTTGATCGAAGATACTTGTATCTCCACGGAATCAATAGAAAAGATACCTTTCTTACCATTCGAACCAATGGAAAGAGACTCTTTTTTGCCTTTTTAATACCTGTCTTCCAGTGTAACTCAGTAAACTCTATATATGCTTTGCAAAATCACAATTATGTAAGTATGGAAGAATTTCTTTTAAACCCCAAAGCTCCTGGAGCTTTTTCTTTTGACGTGATGAAAAAAGTAGTCTTAAACGGCATTGACTTTGAACTCCCAGATGATATTTGGAATGAAATTTACATTGCGTTTAATAATTACTGGAAAGATGAAGTTGGCTATGGTGGCTGGCCAGATTTCAATTCTGCCGTCAGATCTATCTCAAATTGCTTACAAAAGGAGCATATTATCTTTTCATTAGATAAGATTGCAACCATCGTGAACGTTATGTTTGACTGGATAAAACAAGTTTCTGGAGCGATTCTTGATGATAGCGAGGTGGCTGTCCCCCATAGATGTGAAGCCATTGAAGTATTTTGGCAGGAGATGAAGAAACGAGAGCAGTTGCTGATGCAAGAACTATCTGCCGAACTTGACCCTGCGTTTAATGACACAATGACTAACTTCGTGTATATCTCCGACAAATTAAAGGAATTCTATCCAGGTACATATTCACGTTTAACCAGACAGTTCGATGAAATGGAAATCGAATGGGGGGAGGTAAAAGGTACCAAAGATATCTGGATTCGTGACTATATGCCCATCCAATTATCTGATGACAAATTTCTTGTTTACAAATATGAACCTGACTACCTGAAAGGTTCTGGGAAAAAATACCCCACAGATTCACAATCCATATATAAAAGTGTACTCCCTGAAGAAACTGTCAAACGCGTTAATTTGACGCTGGATGGTAGAAATATTGTTACATGCTTTTGGGATAGAGTAATGACAGATAAGGTGTTTCAAAAGAATGGCTGGGTTAAATCTGATCCTGAGTTTATTCAACATATATCCTTTAATAGCTTAAACTCCCCAATTATATTTCTCCCTTGGCGCGGTGGCAATTCTAATACTCCTAATGCCGATGTACATGGTTATGCGGATTGTTTGGTGCATTGGACGGGTGGTAATAAAGTCTTAATGTCTAATCATCGAGAGTTTGAACCAGATGAGACAGATGGGATAAAATGGAGATTAGAAGTTGAAGGATACGAGGTTACAGAAATGCTTTTTGATGTACCTAATCCAAACAAAGATTTTAATTGGGCGTATATTAACTATCTCCAAGTAGGCAATAAGATTATTGTACCAACATTTGGGATTCCTGAAGACGAACAAGCATTAAGGTATATAAAAGAAGCAAATCCAGATAGCATCGTCCGAGGCTTTCGTATGAGAGATATTGCCAGAAATGGAGGAGCACTCCATAGTATTACTTGGAATATCAAAAAGTCGGACTTTACCTTCGAACGAGAACGGGCGATTAAAGCCGAGTTCCAAAAACTATCAGCCTACTATGACCCTGAGTTTAATGACACGATGACTAACTTCGTGTATATTTCTGACAAGTTAAAGGAATTCTATCCAAATACATATTCACGTTTAACCAGACTGTTCGATGAAATGGAAATCGAATGGGGGGAGGTGAAAGGTACTAAAGATATCTGGATTCGTGATTATATGCCCATCCAATTATCTGCTGACAGCTTTCTTGTTTACAAATATGATCCAGACTACCTGAAAGCTTCCGGA
>JBGUIU010000179.1:0-6117 GCA_045113275.1 Paludibacteraceae bacterium | reverse complement strand
TATTTGATATATCCTTCTATCTTATAAACCCAGAAAACGAGAAATCTTGCATGAAAATCGAAAGATTTAACGAAAATTATACTATTGTAATGTATATCATTTATTCTTTATTCTCCCATTTATGGTGGGCATTGTTCCATTTTTCACTATGAGCGCCCAAAGCACCTATTTGTCTGGGGTGGGCAAGAGGAAGGACAGATATCTTACGATTATTGATAATTGTATCGGAACTGTTCCCATATCCATAGATGTCAACATATTCCTGTAGGGTCGTATAATTAACGTTGGCCGCTCTGTTCAGGAACTGCTGAATGGGGATGTCCCCAAGCAATACAAGAAGTCCGGCTTGTGATTCTTCAAGTTCTGATAGGATCTCCTCACTGCGCTTCTGGTCGCAGAACATCGTAGGACGTGGTGGGATAGTCACAGGATTCAAGCCATATTCTTTCATCAGTGGCTCGTATTTCTCCTTTATCACCTTTGCCTGCCCGGCATTTATCCTTGTTTCTGGCAATAAGTCACAAAGCCAGGCATCTTTTCGTGTGAAGCCCAATGGTGCAAGAATATGCTCATCCAAAACCTTAGCCGAAGGCCCGTTCAAGTGACTGCCTGCAGGTTCTAGTGTTCCAAGTCCTTCTGGAAGGTGTATTCTGCTGATAATCTCAGTTGCTTCTTCTGAATTGCCATCCCAAAAGATTCTCGGTTCACTGGCAACAGCCAAGGCGGGACAGATTGTTTTGCTTCCAATCTTCCAGCGGGCATGAACGGCACTTGCATAAACTCCAAGGACAAACACCTTTTTAGGCGTCCTATCTTGTTGGACTAGAGGGTGTACGATTTCACCAAATGGATAGTAATAGTTCATATCGCTCACTATTTGCCAGACTACATTATTATTAATAATTGTTGCAAATTTACTCATTTAGATTGAAATATGAACTATTATGTGTAAATTTGTGCCTGAATTTGATAATTATTAGTATTTATGGGCAACATCAAGATCATTAAAGGGGTATTTGACAGTAGTTTGGAGCTGGAACATGCGGAGGTCGCTGCGGGATTCCCGGACATTACGGTGGATTATGCGCACGAGACGCTGGATTTTAATCGTGACTATATCAAGCATCCCGAAGCTTCGTTCTATGGCGATGTTCAGGGAGATTCGATGAAGGATGCAGGCATTTTAGACGGTGACCGCGTCATCATAGACAGGGCTGTTCAGCCACATGACGGCTCTATCGTTGTGGCTTGGTGGGGAGGCGAAGGCTTCACGATGAAGTACCTGGATCTGACCCATAGGAAAGACGGCTATATCGAGCTGCGACCTGCCAATGACGAATACCCGGTATTCAAGATTGATACGCCTGAGTATTTCGAGGTCTGGGGTGTGGTGATTCACGTGATTAGGACTATCGAGAAAGTTTGATAAGAAATATTACGGCAATATGAAGACGAAAAAAGAGACAATCAGTTTTGAAAAGATTAAGGCTCAGACAAAGGAACTGCATCAGCTTTCGTTTCAGCTAAGGATGAAACTGTTATCAAATCTTGGCGTTCTGCATAGCAGTAACACATTTAATAAATCCAGACAGAGAGCGGTCGAAAACATCAGCTCAAAAAAAATTGTGCTTAATGAAGTCGACTTTATGCGTGATGCCGTATCGTTGTATTCCAATGAATTGTTGTCTTTTGAGGAAAGGAGGGATCCATTATATTCCCACGTGGTATTAAACGAGTATAGGTATTTGGAATTCTGGGTTAATAATCCTGAGTTGAAAGAAATAGCGATTAATGATGAAGCTGTCTCGTTCTTAACCACTCGTGTGAATGACTTGAATTTATCAACCAGAATTAAAAACGTGTTGAAAGCAGCTGATTTCTATCATGTTTATCATATGGTTGAATACGAAGAGAAAGACTTTCTCAAATATCGAAACATGGGAATAGGCGCCATTAAAGAAATGGAAGAATGCCTTATTCCTCATAACTTACATTTTGGGATGCATATCAGATATGATGAACAGTCGAAGTCATACTTCACTTTAGAATAAAAATGTACGGCATCATCGACTGTGATAACTGCTACGTGAGCTGCGAGCGTGTTTTCCGTCCTGATCTGAACGGAAAGCCGGTAGTGGTTCTGTCGAACAACGACGGTTGCGTAGTTGCCCGCAGTAATGAAGCCAAGGCGATGGGTATCAAGGCCGGTACTCCGTATTTCCAGCTGGCAGAGCAATTCCCCAATCAGAAGATCGCTGTCTTTTCTTCGAACTATGAACTATATGGGGAATTGACGGGTAGGGTGGTGAGTATCATCAGGCAGGAGGCTCCGGCATATTTCCGCTATTCCATTGACGAGTGTTTCGTCTATCTCGACGGGATGGAACATCTGGATCTGAAGCTCTGGGGCGAAAACCTGCACAAGAAAATCAAACAATATGTGGGTATTCCTGTCAGCATAGGACTGGCTCCGAATAAGACGCTGGCGAAGATGGCCTCGCACTTTGCGAAGAAGTATCAGGGCTATCGGCATTGCTGCATGATAGACTCGGATGAGAAACGTATCAAGGCCCTGAAACTTTACCCTATAGATGATGTCTGGGGCATCGGCAGACGCTATGCCGCCAAGCTCGAAGCACTGGGCGTACATACTGCTTACGACTTTGCCCAGCACCATAAGGATTGGGTACGCCTGACGTTCAACAACATCAATATCGTGCGCACCTGGCAGGAGCTGAATGGTGAGGATGTAGTGCCGAATGAGGAACTGACAAAGAAGAAGTCCATCTGTACCAGCCGCTCGTTCAATGGTATGATCGGTGATATAGAAACGCTACGTACCCATGTTTCGAACTATGCTGCCCGCTGTGCTGAGAAGCTGAGAGTGCAGAACACTGTGGCTTCGATCGTTGGTGTTTTCCTGAACACAAATGCTTTCCGTGAAGACCTGCCACAGTATTGGAACTTTCTGGAGCAGCGGCTCATTACTCCGACTAGCTCCACCATCACCATCATCCAGACGGCCAACGAAGTGCTGAAGAAAATCTATCGTCAGGGCTATCAATATAAAAAGGCCGGAGTCATTGTTATGGGCATCGGTGCAGACTCTCCGATTCAGCAGGATCTCTTCGACATCAATGCCGAACAGTTCCAGAAGATGAAGCGGCTCGACGAGGTTGTAGATAGGATTAACCGAATGCATGGAAGTGAGACCATCGTACTTGGGTCTCAACAATACACCCAGAAGAACGGCAAAGGCAAGGCAGATGTCTTTGCCAATGCCATCAAACATGATTTTCAGAGTCCCAATCCAACTACCCGTTGGACTGATGTGATCCAACTCAATTCAAATGCCAAGAAAAAGGATGATAAGAATGATGGTGGGGATAATAAAAAATAAATGGGGCGCCGCTGCGCCCCTGTTAACCTTAAATCTAATACTATGAAAAACACGTTGCAAAGATATGTCTTTATTTTGTTAGTATAAGCATTTTCGACAGAATTATGTTCATTTTTAACAATAATTGTCCATTCCTCGTTGAAATGCCCGAATTATTGGCATGATATGCTATTGTTCTTTCTCTTTGTCTATATGTGCCAAGTTCATTTCTTACGTTAGCCAAACTCATTCGACTAGTTTTATGAAATAATCGTTCACCTCATTACCACCCACCGGAATTAATTTATTTCCTTCTATGACAAATTGGATGGTTGTATCATCGTCGTATTTTTCTTTTATTCCTTTGTCGAAAGCATCCTGGATAAACTTTATAAGCTCCTCTTTTGTTACTTTTGGCAATGGATCAAGGAAAGCATTGTTGATTGTTAAATGCTCCTCGTCTATCTCTATTCCAGCTTTTAAATCGCTAGCAATATACTTTTTACCTTGTTTTTCGAGTTTCCCTTTTACATAAACTCTATAATCATACTCAATCCTGGCATGTCGATGGGGCCTTTGGGATTCATCGGTATATATCTCGTTAGCATGCCCTATCATGGCCCTCTCAAAATATCGACCTCCATCCCAATCAATTATAATTAATTCCTTTTCTAATTGATCAGATGGGTTTATCGCCTTGTATGTACCCGATATATCTTGGTGGCATGACACAAACAATACACATGCTAATATCAATACAAAATAACTATTTCTTTTCATTTTTTATTGTGTTATAGAATTCTTTCAACCTTACTTCAGGATTTGCACTGTATCTAACCGGTTTCCCATCCACCATTGTACTCCAACTTTTATTTTTCCTTTTCACATAGTAGCAAAAATGAGGAAAATCATTTGGCACGACATATTCTTCCCCATTTTTATTAATTATATCACCATATCTTTTATTGTTTTCAATTCCTTGCCTAATAGTTGAAGCAATATTAATATTTCTTTTTGAACTCTTTATTTCTTCTATTTGTGGAATGCTTTTTAAATTGATGCTCTGATTAGCAATTTCATTAGCGCATCTTAAAGGACCAGCTATCAATTCAGGATTATTTTCATTGCCGTCACATTTTGACATACTTCTGATAAGGATTCCTCCATAACAATTATCTTCCGGATATGACTGAAAGCATATATCAATTCCGCTATAATGCCAAAACAATTGGCCTGCATCTCTGTTGCGTTTGTACGTGCAAGAGAAGTGATTTATGAAGTTTTTTTCCTTTTCCGACTTGTTTTTAGCAGAATCTAAGTCTTTTTTTGACAAATTATTATAGTAAAATTCTATCTCTTCCAAATAATACCTTATTTGCTTAGAATTAGAATCACCTATGATAATTGCGACATTACCTAAGAAATACTTAGCCATTTCATCGAAACGCTTTTGTAAATCTTCTATTTTTTTTGAACCATCAAGTTTCTCTTTTAAATAGCTTTCAAATTTATACATACTTTTAAAATTTTAGGAATAAAACAATGAAGAATCAGAAGAGGTTGAAGAAGAACAGTACAGCGGCATATTTGGGATTGATGCCACTGGCTGTGCCTATTCGCATGTTATTGTTATTACGTATAGTACCATCAGAGCTGATAGTGCCAAGACGCATATTGTTGTTGTCGCGTACTGTTCCATCTGAACTGACTGTACCCAGTCGCATGTTATTCTTGTCTCTGATAGTACCATCTTTCTCGATGGTGCCGAGTCTCATATTGTTGCTATCTCTGATGGTTCCATCTTCGAAGATCTTACCAATACACATATTATTGGCATTACGGACTGTGCCATCAGACTCCACTTTGCCAAGCTGCATGTTGTTGTTATCGCGGAAAGTCTGGGCATTTCCAGCACTCCCCACAAACATAAACATCAGTAGTATAATAACCAATCTATACTTCATGCTGCAAATTTACTAATATTTTGTGATAAAGCGATATTAAAATGGCAAAATCGTGTCTTTTGCCTCTGGTTCGAAGGGTAATTCCGATTTTTTGATATTCCAAGTAATGCTATGGAGCGCTCTTCCATTTCTGGCTATATCTCTCATACGAAAACCTCGGACGATGCTATCTGGATTTGCTGCTTTTATATACCTCAATGCCTGTTTATCTTCAGGAATCCCAAATGTTGGTACAATAATCTTATTGCCTACTTCGAGATAGTTAATATACGCCCAATTATAATCCATGTTTGGATTAGGTACATCAAAAAGCATTTCTGTAACCTCAAATCCGTATTCTTCTAATCTCCACCTTATTTCAGCAGCCTCTTCGTGGTCTAACTCTCGGTAGTTAGACATTAAGACCCTATTGTCACCCGTCCAATGTATCAAACCATCTGCATGACCATATATATCTGGATAAGGATCATTAGGATTGTTACATTCCCAAGGAAGATATAGAATTCCGGAGCCGAAGCTTTTGGTTATATAATCACAAAGCTCAGGGTCATCAAACCTGCTATTCTCTTGAAACACCTTATCCATTATCACTCTATAGGAATAACATGTAACCACATTACCACCATCTAGCGTTATATTAACGTGTTTGACTTTTCTTTCAGGAAGTATATTTTTATATATGGATTCTGAATCTGTAAGGTATTCTTTTCCGGAAGCTTTCAGGTAGTCTGGATCATATTTGTAAACAAGAAAGCTGTCAGCAGATAATTGGAT
>JBGUIU010000178.1:0-1946 GCA_045113275.1 Paludibacteraceae bacterium | reverse complement strand
GAATTGCTTTTTGCTGTCGCATAACATTAATTTGGACATTAATGAAACATTAATTGTGACATTAATTAGCCTTACGGCTTAGATTCTAATAAATTTTTGTCCTAATTAATGTTTTAATTCACGTCTTAATTAATGTTTCAAAACAAAGCGCAAGCGTTTTTTTATTTTCGTCGAACTGACGTTATTTATTTATCCCATCCATAATCCATGTCGCCTTGATAGGGGTATTTGCTTTCTTTCTATCGAAGATACCGAATTTCTCCTTACCATTGCCGAAATCGCCATTATCCCAGATGAAAGTGGCAATACCTCTTTTGCGTGTTTCCTTTATGAAGGTCTCGCAGTAATAGGTCATATTCTCATGGATGCGATCAGCCTCAGAACCTTTGAAGTGATCCGTCACGCCCCATTCACCTATTATTATGCCCAGTCCTTTTGAAGCCCATGTGTCAACTGCCTTGTCAAGGAATGTACGCATGGTGTTCTCATCACTTGGCGATGCGCCATACTGCTTGTAAGGCTCTCCCCAGTAGTAATATTGGCACAAGCCAGCATAGTCCCAAGGATTGTAATAGTGGAACTCCACGCTCATATAGTCGTTGCCGTTACCATCAATATCCTTCGGGATAATGAAGTCGCCGTTGTTAATGCCGAAATCAGGGTTGCAGACGTATGTCTGGCAGATCAGATGTCGTTTCTCGTTATTTCCACCAGTCACGCGGACAATATCAACGAAAGTCTGGTTGTATGCGTTCTGAACCTCAAGGTTTTCAGCCTCTGGCTTTCCCCAGTTATCCTTTACGTGAACCTCGTTAGTTCCTGCGAATGCAACACGATAGTCATAGTCCTTGAAGGCCGTTGCTATGTTCATCCATAGTAGGGCAAGTTTCTGGCAGTTCTCTTCCTTATTGGCATAGAACGGACGCCCTTCGAGCCATTTGTCATGATGAGAGTTTATGATTACTTTCATATCCTCAGCCAAGCACCAATCTACCACTTCCTTGATACGTGCCAACCAGTCTTTGCTGATTGACATAGCCGTATTGTTTGTGATATGACATTGCCAACGTATTGGAATACGGATTGCGTTAAAGCCAGCTTTCTTTACAGCCTTTATCAGCTTCTTTGTTACAACAGGATTTCCCCATGCTGTCTCTGCATTCATAGCACCTTCAGGTTCTCCAATTGCCATAGACTCACCGTCCTGTCCAGGAGCGGAACACTCAAACTGGTTGCCGAGATTCCATCCTGCAACAACCTCTTTGTTCCACTGCTTTGCAGTAATCTGCGCCATACCATTGCTTGTCATAATGAAGCATAATAGGCAAACTATTGTTAGATATTTCTTTATCATAATAGATTTTGTTGGGTTGCGATAAATATTCTATTTCCGAATATAGGGATTGTCGTCCTCATATCTTAAATTCTTGCTGCAAAAGTACCTACAAGTACTCTGAATGTGGTTTGATACCCAACAAAATAGGGTATAAAAACTGAAAATTGTCAGTTCTTATACCCTATTGTGATAGTTTTTAGGTAGCCCCTAACCCCCCTCGCTCTGCGAGATAAAAAAGCCCCCCTCGCTCTGCGAGATAAAAAAGCCCCCCTCGCTCTGCGAGATAAAAAAAGCCCCCCTCGCTCTGCGAGATAAAAAGCCCCCCTCGCTCTGCGAGATAAAACTAAATGCCGTGATTTACGAAGTGTCTTTTTGTCTTTTTGTCTTTTTTTCGGACGAAAAAAAAGCGGCTCGTTTCACAACGAACCGCTCCCTTTGCGTATGATAATATAATAACTAATGTGGTGTCCTCATGATATAGATTATAAGATGGGCGAATATATGTGACAATAAAAGTGGGTTTCTTTTGGAAAACGGCGCGTTTCACAACGAGCCGTTGTAGAGAGTAATATACCAAGTGTTAATCATGGTTTATCAAGGTAGAGAAAAA
>JBGUIU010000177.1:0-2496 GCA_045113275.1 Paludibacteraceae bacterium | reverse complement strand
AATGTGAACTTTTCTGTTGTCAATGTGGATTTTAGTTCCTCTAAAAAGGCAGAGATAGCATTTTTTACATTTGCTAAATGCCTCTTGTATGAAGAATAAACAACTTGCCCTGTTTCGTTAAGTACCACAATCTTTGCAGTTGTGGAACCAATATCGAGACCGATTCTGAACATTATTATATGTTTTAAATTTTAAAGCCTAACCATGTTTTTTAACACAAAAAACAATATCGGCGCAAAGTTAACAAAAATTTAGATATAATTAGGTGTTCTAACAATTGCTTTTGTTAAATTTGCAGTAATAAATTATGATTTCTATGAACTCAAAAATTGGTTTCGATAATGACAAATATTTGAGTATGCAATCGTCTCATATTGCAGAAAGAATAAAAAAGTTCGGGAACAAACTTTATCTCGAAATAGGTGGCAAACTCTTTGATGATTATCATGCTTCGCGCGTTCTTCCTGGCTTTCAACCTGATTCAAAACTTCAAATGCTTTTGAAACTAAAAGAAAAAATAGAAATCGTTATTGCCATAAATGCTGAGGATATTGAATCGAATAAGATACGTGCTGATTATGGTATCCCATACGATGAGGATGTATTAAGGCTTATCGATGCCTTTAATAGTGTGGGATTATATGTGGGCAGTGTATGTCTGACTATGTACAATAAACAGCCTTCTGCGGTTCTTTTTGAAAAAAGATTGAAAGAGATTCATGTGGCAGTTTATCACCATTATCGTATTGAAGGTTATCCTAATAATATAGAACTGATTGTCTCTGATAATGGATACGGTAAGAATGAGTATATTGAGACGAAACGTCCGTTGGTTGTGGTGACTGCTCCTGGTCCTGGAAGTGGTAAACTAGCAGTTTGTCTTTCTCAGCTATATCATGAACATAAACGGGGAATCGATGCTGGATACGCTAAGTTCGAGACATTCCCAATTTGGAACATTCCATTAAAACATCCTATCAACTTAGCGTATGAGGCAGCTACAGCCGATCTGAATGATGTCAATATTATTGATTCCTTCCATTTAGAGGCGTATGGTGAAACAACTGTCAATTATAATCGTGATGTAGAAGCTTTTTCTGTTTTAAGTGCTACGTTTGAATTGATTTATGGTGAGAGTCCGTATAAGAGTCCTACGGATATGGGTGTCAACATGGCGGGTAACTGTATCATCGATGATGAGATTTGTAAAGAAGCCTCTAAACAAGAGATTATACGTCGTTATTTCAAATGCTTGTGTGACAAGAAGAGATATGGTGAAAGTAGCGACAACAAGGATAAACTTGAATCTTTGATGCAGCAGGCACATATAAAGGTATCTGATTATAGAGTGGTATCTGCGGCTCGTGAAAAAGAGGCCCTCACGGGTGGTCGTCCGGCTGCAGCGATTGAATTGCCCGATGGCACTATTGTGACGGGTAAGACCAGTGACCTGTTAGGCCCTCTTGCAGCAGCACTTCTTAATGCGTTAAAGGCATTGGGTAATATAGATCAATCATTCAACCTTGTCTCTCGTCTGGCTATTGAACCTATCCAGACATTAAAAACAGAATACTTGGGCAGTAGCAACCCTAGATTGCATACAGATGAGATCCTAATTGCACTTTCCTCTTCGGCTGCGCATAATGAATTGGCTGAACGTGCTATGCAACAACTACCTAAGTTGAAAGGCTCAACCGCTCATACAACAGTGCTTGTTTCTTCTATTGACGAACAAACATTCAAAAAATTAGGTATCAATCTTTCTTGTGAACCTAAATACGAGGAGTCACAAAGAAATTATCATAAACATTAAAATTCATGCGTATGAGAAACCTCAATTTGATAATTAAAGGATGCATGCTTATCATGCTCTGTTTTTCATGTAAGAAAGAAGAGACTTATCAAGTTGAGGCCGAATTGGATCCGTACCTTCAGATGTTCTTACAGGAGGGTGCTAAACGAGGTTTTAACTTCAACGTCGAGGAGAATGGATTGTTGATGAAATTTGCTGACCTGCAAGCCCCCACCATCGGATTATGTACGTATAGCGAGCCGCTATTGGTTCAGATTGATAGAACATACTGGCAGGAGGTGACTAAATATGAAAATTGCGAAGACCTACGTCAGAATGTTGTGTTTCATGAGTTGGCTCACGGATTGCTCAACAGAGATCATGACAATGGAATCTTAGCGAATGGTGAATGGAAGTCGCTGATGTGCGGCGGTGATACTTACTTGGAACGAAGCTGGCAAGTGAACTTCTGTGGGGAACGCCGACAATATTATTTAGACGAACTATTTAATCCTTCCATGCCTCAGCCTGAATGGGCTAACTATGGTGATTCTTTCTCAGGTGAAAAAGGTTCGTTGTATTATGAACTGGATCTGAATAATCCGAAAGCTAAAACAGATGAGGACGGAAATACCTTCACAATCTCAGATGGTTTATATACTGTTTATCTAAACAGTGAATCGAATACAATTCTTCCAATTGGA
>JBGUIU010000176.1:0-11515 GCA_045113275.1 Paludibacteraceae bacterium | reverse complement strand
CGTGATTTTGCATCCGCTTCCGAGTTCGCTGATGTGCTCCATCGTCTCCGTCTCACGGTCTAATACGAGAGATTCGTGATAATCCAGCGTGATATAGTTGTCCCCGATTTCCTCAGTCGCATTTTCCGGTTTGATTTTGGTAAGCCGGTGGTATTTTACTTCAACTCTCGAGATTTTATCCGGATTTCCGTCGAATGCAAAGAGGTCATCCCGACCGAGATTTTTGCGGATAATATCAGAAAGGTATTCTTCAGGATCCAGAGGTCTGCTGGTCAGCGACCCGGTTAAACAGATTTTTTCGTTTTCGTCATTTGTGAGCGTCAGATCCCAGAACCCGATGTCAGTGGCGAAACGGGGCTGATAGTCTCCTGAAAAACAATCGGTGACGGCATCCATGATGGCACTCACAGCTTCGGCAGAAATCTTAAAGGATTCTTTCTCGTTCAGGAGAAGTTTGTTATTCTCCCTGTCGTAACAGTAGCGTGAAAGCCACACGCGCCCTTTATCCGTAACGGTCAGATGCTGCTCGAGCTCTTCACCCTGTTCCGGTTCGGGCCAGTAACCCATATTGTTTGAAATCAGCTGGATTTTTTTCAGCCGGCCTGTATATTTCGGAAGAGGTTTCGGAGATTCAAACGGCACATAGTTTTGATTCATGGTCAGGTTCCTCCATAAAACCATTTCCATACCGGTTCCTTTTGGGATAACTCATTTCGATACGATTTACTTTCTTAACTCTCTTAATCCATATTTATTGTACATGATGCTTTTGTATGTTTCAAGAAAAAACTTGGAAGACGCAGAGACGGCAGCAGGGGACACGGTGCTGCCCTTTACGAGCTTGCCCTAGGGCAGGGTAGTACCGAAACCGGCCTGAAGTATCAGATGCTTGTCATTCAGGACACTCCGGAGCTCTGCACCGTCAAGGTGCGCTATAAGGAACCGTTTTCCGATAAGAGTGCCGAAATCGTCCATCCTGTACCGGTAGGGGAGATGAAGAGCGAAAATGTCCTTTTCGCCTACCTGCTTTATTGCCTGACGGAAAAGCTGAGAGAATCCGATAAGCTTGACTGCCATGACCGGGAATTCCTAAACGTCATGCTGACCAACCGCCTGTATAAAGATGCCTTAACCTGCAACGGCGAAAAACTGCGACTGTTCCTGGGGACTCTCCAGTCTTAAGTAACTCAACCCCCTGAATATTTCAGGGGGTTGAATTGAGATCCATTGTACTTAAAATAAAGTCTCGCCTATTCCTTTTCCCAATCAATGGGCTTAAAGCCGAACATTTTCCGATTTTTATCAACTGTTTTCATATGTTTTTTTGCATTACCCAACATGTTCAGGACTGTTCCTTTCCAGGTTATAAGATCATAACCAGTAGCAGAACCATTCCTTTGACCGGTTTTTATAAATTTGGAATCACCAAACTCTTTACCTTTTTCAGTGATTGTCCACAGCCCGGGTTTACCATCCAGAAGACCCAACTCAAATAGTTTTTTGTTGACATCTCTTGCCGACAGGCCAATCCGATCACCTAGTCTTCTTGCAGAATATGTTTTTATTTTGATCATCCTTTCTCTGTTGTTTCATCAGGTTTAGCGTTAATATCTTCCATAGATTTTTGCACCCCATCTATTCTTGCTTTGGCTGTATTGGATAACTCAACTTCAATTTGTTTGAAACTTTCAAATGCATCTATTCTTTCTTTTGCACAATCATGACATGCAAAACCAAATTCATCATTAAAATAATTCTCATAATTCTTTATCTCTTGCTTTACATCTGGCAGGAAAAATGATTTGCCGCAATACTTGCAGTCTACGTAGTCAGAATATGCGACTTTTATCAATTCTTCCATGCTCTTACCTGTAAGATAATCTATAAACCCAATATTTTCTAGTCGCTGTTTAATCAATAGGTATTCACCGATTGCACAGCTATCACACAGATCATCATAAGCAAAATCTTCTGTATACGACCTTTTAGTGCGTTTATAATAAGTCTCTATAGTATTAATCTGTTTAATATGCCTGCCACAGTGATCACATATTCGTTCTATTACAAGAGCATCAAGGTTATCTTTTGGCTTATTTTGTAACATTTTATTCCCTCAATTCTATAACAATTTTTTCATTAACAGAGAATAATAATTCTCCGCATGGCCTTTTATAGATCAGCAGCTTCGTGACGTTCCTGATCGTAAAGAGTTAGTTCTTCACCGGCACAACTGGGGCATAACTCTCCGCGTTGGCTGCATACCCAGTTATATTTACCGGAACAATAGTTTTCATCGACAATAGTTCTAGCGAATATTTCGCTGAATTCGGTGCCGCAATGGCAACAGATTTTCATAGCCATAAAGTTTACACCTTCTTTTTTCTGCTATTATAAGAGTGCCAGATCATTTCCTTATTTACTCATCATACAACGGGCAGCTGCTGGTACAGTTCGGATAATCCCCTCCGCAAGCAGCGCATCCTTCTGGAATGCTGTTGAAGTCATCCCATTCATTTTCAGGCCAGGGTTCATCCTCGTCTTTAGATTTTTGTTTTTGAAACCAGAATACTTTTTTTGCCATTTTTCTCTTTCTCCTTATTATTATTTTGGTTGGCAGGAATGAGCTTAAACCCGACCCCAAGGGACGAGTCAAGTGTTATTTTTTTTGCATTAGCTGTTGGTGGCGGTACTCGAGGACCAGTTTTTATTTAGCATCTCTCGAGCAAATTGAAAACGTTCATCTATTAGGTCATAATATTTTAACAATAAATCCGAATATTCATCCATGCACTTTACTATCATGCAATAGAGTAGTTTTAGAAAGTGATTTCCTTCGTTGAAATCTAAAGTATCCATTTCCTTAAAAGATTTCAAACATTCAAAATCTTGATTTGAAAACAGTTCCTTAAATAGCTTTTCAAAAGTAATGCTATCTTTTACTCTGTATTCGAAGTATAGGAAGCAGCAAAAATGAACAATATTTTTAACATTTTCTACATAAAATGTGCTTGCATTAGGTTCAGGCGAGATATTGCTAAATAATTCCCAACTATTTTTTACGAAAGGAATAAAAGCCTCATTCAAAAATTCCAAACTGCTACATTCAATAATTGAATTATGAATGTATTGTAGAATCTCAGGATTATAATCTTCAAAAAAGAATTGGTAAGATGTTGAGTCTGGAGCTGTTAAGGCATCTGCGAACAGATAGATAGATATAAAGGGTATGTTTATACCTATTAGGGCTTGTATATTTAATAGTAATTTGTCAAACAGTTCTTTGTTTGCCTGATCATAAATCTCTAGACTATTATTATAATTGATTTGATATGAGGCCGCTATTTCGTCTATTTTATCAGAAAATTTAATTCTTTCTTGGTCTGATAGTTGGGAGAGGTGTTCTTCAATTATTTTTGCTTCGGGGGAATTCTCAACTAGCAGTTTCATTTCGGCTATATGTTGAGATGGTGATGTAATCTGTAGAAAATTCGTAAGCCCAATACTAGAGACAAATCTGATTGAGTTGATTCTGTTTTCAATCTCTGTCTTTTGTTTTTCCAATTCTTTTATCTGGTCTAAAGCAATATTGATTGAGGAACAATTGGGATTGTTTAATATTTTTCCAATTTCGGAGATTGGATATTTCAGTTCTCTATATATTAAAACTGTTCTAAGTCGTTCTCTTGCAATTTCATCAAAATAGCGATAGCCGCTACTCGCGGATTTTCCTGCTGCTTTTATTAGCCCGGCTTCTTCATAGATTAAAATCTTTTTTCTTGTAATCCCAAACTCCTTTTGTAGCTCAGTAATTGAGTATAAGCCTGTGGTTGATTCAAGTTGTTTATATGATAACTTTTTCTTTGGCTTTTTATCAGACATATTGTTTCCTCCTTCTTATGATAATTAAAAACCTGTACCTAAGGTTCAAGTCAAGAGAGAATAAGTATAAATGGAAAAATAATTTGTTTTTATATATAGTTTATATTATAATTATTATATGATCTATTCCCAATCGGGTAAAATCGATAACCCTATTTTCCGAAAAATGAAAAGTGAAGGAGCCGGATATTATGGGTCAGAAATCAATAAAAAAGAATAAAAATATTTATATTCTCAGTAGAGAGTGCGCAGGTCTCACAAGAGAGGCAGCAGCAGAGAAAATGGTTTGGGTCTCTGCAAGTAAGATTGAAAAGATTGAAAGCGAAAAACAACCGGCTGATCCGCCTACCGTCTTAGCCATGGCCAGGTGTTATCAGGATGCTTCATTATGTAATTATTATTGTTCTCATGACTGCGAGATAGGTAAGGTTTATGTTCCTAAAGTTGAAGCAAAAGATCTGGCAAAAATAACATTGGAAGTTTTGGCAGGAATAAACGTCCTAACTAAATCAAAAGAGCGATTGGTTGAAATTACTGTTGATGGAGAAATAACCGAGGATGAAATTGAAGATTTTGCAAAAATAAAAGAAAATTTGGAAAAGATGTCTAGGGCTGTAGATGCTTTAAAATTATGGGTAAATAATACTATTGCTTCTGGTAAACTTGATCCGGAAAGATTTGAATAAAACTGGCTAAAACAAAAATGATCCGATTTTACGGATCATTTTTTATAATTTGCGGAAAGTGGAAAAATACATGTTCTAATATGCGGTATTTGTTCTGTAGTCTCCCTTTAAAATTTGTTATTATAACACCATCATAAAGAAGGGGGAGATGGTATTTGTCTGTGCAGGAACGCATCCGGCTCTGCAGTTTGATTGAAGAAATGAAGCAGCACCCGGAGATGAGCGAAACGCTCGGATTGGTCGATAAGACAGACATCGGTTTCTTACATGATACTATTTTAAAGGAGAAGAGGTTAAAGAATGAGAAAAACGAGAAGTGATTGCACCGTCGGCACATTCGAGAGAAAACATGGTCTTCCGCCTGGAACTATAAGAAATAAAGACGGGCGGGATACCAGAAGCGATAAATTAATAGGCACAATTCGGAATGAAGCCAATAAGAGTAAACGGAAACCGTTCTGAATTCGTGTCGCCTAGGGGAATAATGATGCGGTAGGTATCTCAAAAGTTCCCAGATGAAAAACCCCGGCCGTACGGCCGGGGTACAGACTGTAGACAAAGTACCCATAGGGAGTGCGAAAACACTTTCTATGGGTACTTTGTTATGGTAAAATAGGGATGGGGGGGCGAGGCGCATGATGACACGAGATGGAGGCAAGAATCGGGACCAGATTGAGTTCACAAGTCTGGACGAGCTAGTGCCGGAAGATCACCTTGTACGCAAACTGGAGAACGCCATTGACTGGAGCTTCATTTACGAGATGGTGGCAGACAGTTACTGCGAAGACAACGGACGCCCCAGCATTGATCCAGTCATTCTGATCAAACTGCCGGTGGTGCAATATATGTTTGGAATCCGCAGTATGCGGCAGACAATCCAGGAGATCAAAGTAAACAATGCCTACCGTTGGTTTCTTGGCTTGGGGCTGCACGATGCCGTGCCGCATTTCAGCACCTTTGGAAAGAACTACATACGGCGCTTCCAAAATACTGATTTGTTCGAAAAGATATTCCAGAAGATATTGAAGGAGTGCATGGAAGCAGGACTGGTAGACGAATCTGTAGTGTTTGTGGATTCCACCCATGTAAAGGCCAGAGCAAACAGCAAGAAGTATGAGGATGCTGTAGTGGAGGAGCAAGCCCTCTGGTATGAGAAGGAACTGCGGGAAGAGATCGACAAGGATCGGGAGGTTCATGGGAAGAAGCCTCTGAAG
This sequence comes from Paludibacteraceae bacterium, assembly GCA_045113275.1. GTDB lineage: Bacteria > Bacteroidota > Bacteroidia > Bacteroidales > Paludibacteraceae > UBA1181. Next base: position 5,736 of record JBGUIU010000176.1, on the reverse strand, counting down.
GACGAGCCGGAAGAACCGAATGGCGATGACGAAGATCCGAAGCCGCCGAAGGATAGCGGAAAGGGGAAGGCGAATCCCAATACTTCCAAGAAGAAAAGAGCCAGACAGAAGAAAGAAAAGCACATCAAGCAGAGCACCAGCGACCCGGAAAGTGGCTGGTTCCGTAAGGGAGAACACAAAAACGTGTTTGCGTATAGCGTACAGACGGCATGCGACATCAATGGAGTCATTCTCGGATACAGTGTTCACCCCGGAAACGAAAACGATGGTAAGACCTTCTACAGCGTATATGAAAAGATTGAGCAGTTGAATATTAAAGTCTTGGTAGGAGATACAGCATACAAAACACCTGCCATTGCCAAGAAGATGAAGGAGCGCGGAATTGCACTTCTGAGCACCTACTCCCGTCCCAAGACGAAAGATGGTTTTTTCCGGAAGTATGAATTCGTTTATGACGAATACTTCGATTGCTATCTTTGCCCGGCAAATGAAATTCTCAGTTACAGCACCACGAACCGCGAAGGCTACCGGGAATACAAGAGCGATCCGAAGATTTGCGAACGCTGTCCGTATCTGAACCAGTGTACCCAGAGCCAGACATATGTAAAGGTTGTAGCCCGTCATGTCTGGCAGGACGCAGTGGATGAAGCGGACGAGAACCGCTACCGATATGATCTCAAGGATCTCTACAAATACAGGAAAGAAACCATAGAACGGGTCTTTGGATTAGCCAAGGAGCTGCATGGTTTCCGTTATACACAGCAATTTGGAAAGGTGCAGATGGAAGTAAAGGCTGCACTTACTTATGCATGCCTAAATCTCAAAAAGTTAGCAAAAAAGCGGTGGAAAGACCGCCCTTTTCCTTCACTTTTGCAGCTTCTTTTGGTCTCCTTCGCTTTTCCTTTCAATATCTACGAAGCAAACCCGCTCTTGGCTTAACCAAAAGCGGGTTTGTCGACAATCTGAACCCCGGCCGTACGGCCGGGGTATTTTCAATCTTCCATCAGTGGGCAACTGCTGGTGCAGTTCGAATAATCTCCTCCGCAGGCAGCACAGCCTTCAGGAATGTCATCATAGTTGGAATAATCCTCATCGGGGGATTCAAAGCAGATTTCATCCGGCCCGCAGTTATCCTCTTGCCAGGCTGTGGTGCCGCAATTCGGACACTCCCATTCCCGGAATTGATCAGACCAGATCATCGTTTCCTCACAGTTTACGCAGGTTACTTCGTTCAGGCCAAAAGTGACCTCATTTCTCGCTCGTCTCATGTTGTACTTACTCCTTTCCAGCGTTTTCCGCCGCATCCACTGTAATTACCAGCTGCTCGAAGCCATACTCTTTCATTTTCGCTTCTACCCCTGCAAGCTGTTCATCGAGGTAGGCATACAGCTCCTGGATTTTCTGCATGTCTTCAGGCTTGGTTTTCGGTTTGAGTTTCGGTGCGTTTGCATTTACAGTGATCATTTTTTTGCAATTCCTTTCTTTATTTAATTACAAAAGGAGTGTACAACATTGCCCTACGGCAAAGTCAAGCATCTATTATTAGATCTTTGTAAAGAAATTTATCATGTTTTAAAAATTCCGGTTCAAGCAACCCTCTGTTCTCGTCCAGATATTTACATCCGAAGAAGAAAAGAAGCTGATAAAAGTTTTCACACTTCTCATTGATATTAAAGTCTTTCACATTACAAATGCTATCGTCCGGCATATCAGTAAAGAAAATCGGCCATGCATAACTTTTTAACCCCACAGGGAGGTCTATACCCAGTATTTCATGAGCCTTTATACAAAAAGAGAAGAATTCATCGGAAACCTTTGTATAAAAATCATAGGCATCAAATTCTCCGGGGGCATAGGCTTCAAAGATCGGATATATTTTTTCGGCGAGAGGACCGGTGACTTCATCTTCAAATTTAACCAGATAATAAGTGAAAAGTGCATCATGAAGATAAGATAATGTTTCTTCCGTCGTTACTTCCAAAAGCTGATTATGTATTATGGGGTTATTTCTCAGTTCTTCGAACATTCCTATTCCTATGAGAGCATTTGGTGTGAAGGAAAAGAATCGCTTAAACACATGCAGTAAGGATTCAACACAGTTTTGTGTTTGTTCGTTTTGCAAAGGTTTATGTGTCCTGTGATTTATTTCTGAGATGATGAGAACTCTTCCAATCTCTTCTCCAATTTCCTCGTACTCTTTGCTTGAGAATTTTGCAATGCGTGATTGGATGGTGTTTATAATCCCCTTATAATGATCTTCTATGTCTGCAGCGGGATTTTGCATACCGTTTATGGCTTCCAAACCATAGCGTGAGATGTAGTTGCACATCATAATCATCCGCTCATAGTACTTCTTTTTTCCTTCCAGAAGTTCACTTTGCTCTGAAAAAATATCATATTCCGATTTGGATGGATCAGAAAGAATTGTCTGGATATCTTTGAGGGTAAAACTTAATTCCCGGTAGATCTTTATGATATTTATTCTACGGATGGTTGCCTCGTTATAATACTTGTATTTATTTGTTTCCCCATCTCCGTGGGTGAGAGTAGGTTTAACGAGCCCTTGTTCTTCCCAGACACGTAACTGCTTAGGCTTTAAGTCAAGCCGTTTAAGGACTTGAGATGTGCTTGAAAGCCCGGTCAACTGTGACGATTTATTCATGGATGGTTCCCTCCGTTAGAACTGTTGGGTATATTATAAACCTCGCCCTTAGGGCGAGGTCAATAGTTTTTTCTGTATATGAAGTTTTTCGTGTCAACTCTGTGTCTATTCAGCAAAAAAAGTATGTGAATACTTGGCTTTTACCGACAAACTTACTCTCCTCTAATATGCAAGAAAAGTAAAATGGACAGTAGCAGTTTGCGTCTTTGAAGATTTATAAAATACGGTATTCGATATAATATACTATACAACAATGATTAAGGAGTTGATTGTTCTCATATATGTGAAAGAATTATGGTTTGCAAAAATAAAATATCGTTAAAAATATTTTTGAAATTAAATGAAAAGGAGACCGTATTATGAGACATGTTTTTAGGGCAACAAAGCTTGGTTGGGATGAGGAACAGGAAGGTGTTTGGTTTGACTCAGATATGTACACCAGAGAAGAGGCAGAAGCGGAATTTAAGCCGTATCAGGGGATAAACAGGAAAGGTTACCCGTATACAGGTTATGAATATGACGGTCAGAAGTATCATGATTATATGTACCTGGGCGAATATGAAGATGACAAGATGCCACGGAATAATGATGAATATATTGACAGTCTTTTAAATCGAAATACTTAGAATCAAACGCGTCGCTAAAGCGACGCGAATTTTTATTAAGTTATATTTGTCATTATCTGTCTAAATTTATATCGAATACAATTGAATTACCTTTTTCTCCATGATCCAATGAAATATTATTTCCATAAATCTGTCGGAGCAAATCATTCTGAATAATATCTTTGCTTCTCCCAAACGCAGCCATCTCACCATGTTTCAAAAAACATGAATTGCTCTCTAATACAAGGGGATGATTTGGATTGTGTGTCGATAGAATAATGGTTTTCCCGCTTTCAGCTAAGTCATGAAGCACTTTAAGAAGTTCAACTTGTTTGCCTATATCAAGAGCACTCATAGGTTCATCCATTATAATCACCGGAGTATCTTGGACAAGACTTCTTGCAATAGCTACCATTTGTTTCTGTCCACCACTCAGTTTATTAAACGGTGTCTCATAGTTCTTGTCTATTCCAAGTAAAACAGATATGCTTTCAATAATCTGAAAGTCTTCATCTGTCATTTTGCTTAACATACCTATATGAGGAGTTCTTCCTAAAGATATGTAATCTATTACCGAAAAATCTGTGTTAAGTAGAACAGCCTGTGGGACATAGCTTACTAAGCGACTCATTTTTAGGCGGTCTGTTTTTGATACGTTTTCTCCACAAACCTGAATTATCCCTTTTTGAGGATATAAAAACCCCATTATATTTTTTAATAATGACGTTTTTCCCGATCCATTGTTTCCCAAAATGAAACATATGCTGTTCGGAGCAACATCCAACGACAAATGTTTTAGAACCATTTCGGATTCATAGGCAAAGCAGATGTCTTCTACATGGACGGCTTGTTTATTCATTCAAGTACCGCCCCCTTTTTGCAAGAACAGCTGTGTAGATTATCGCTCCTATGAAACCTGTTATGATACTAAGTGGAATTTCATTTACAGATACAAGCCTGGATAATATGTCTACGATCATGAGAAACAAACCGCCACACAATGCGGCTACTGGCATAGCCTTGCGAGCATCATCTCCAACAAATGCCCTGGCAATATGTGGGATCACTAATCCGATCCATCCGACATTGCCGCTGATTGATACACAGTTTGCGGTAAGGAGTGTTGAGCAAGCAATAATAATTAGTCTGTTCCTTTTATAGTTAATTCCCAATGATTGAGCTTCTTCCATTCCCAGAGATATTACATTGATTCTCCAGCCTATCAGTAGCAGAATTATAAATGGAAAGATATTGATTAGAGTACTGCTTAAAACTTCATCCATCTGAATACCGGCAAGACTGCCCATAATCCAGAAAACAATATCCGCCAACTTTTCGTTTCGATCCGCGATATATTTGATGATTGCGAGGATCGAATCCATAAACGACCCAACGATGATACCTGACAAAACCAATGTAAGAGCAGAATGGTTACGAAATAGCCGTGGTAAAAGTATGGCTATTGATACAGCAATGAAACCGAAAACAAAAGCCATTATTCTTATCAGACCGGCAGACATTCCAAGCAGGATTGCAATACCCGCTCCTACGCAACAACCGGAGCTTACTCCCAGAATGTCTGGCGAAACCAGTTTATTGTTAAAGGTTGTTTGATAAACCAGCCCAGCTACAGACAGACAAGCTCCAACCATAAATGACGCAAAAGATCTTGGAATGCGAATATTTTGTAATATCCGTAGCATCTGATTGTAGTCCTCTGTATCTCCGGTGATGGCCTGTATCAACTTGAATGGAGCTATAATTCCAGCTCGGCCAATGGCTGAGGATAGCATAAAGACTATTATAGAAGAGAGGCCCAGTACTAGAATTATCTGATGATATCTTCGATTATGCTTTTTTACTTGAGCCTGAGCTACTGTTCCTGAATCATTAGCCACGCCTATTCTCCCATGCGTGTCCCATCAGGATTAAGGCCTTTAAGCATATTTTCAAGTTGTTCATCAGAAAAATCACGCCCATAATATTCTTTATAAAAATCTCTAAGCTCATCGATTCCGGCAAATTCATGGTAATCGGGATATAATTTGTTCGCCGTATGAAGCACTCAGGATTTCAGTTGTTTGCAAATTGCAAACAACTGAATTAAGAAGGTGTGCTTTTTTTATCCGAGGTTGTGCCTCGGGAGGCGGCAGGCGGGAGGTTCCTGTTGAAAACAGGGTTTTCAACAGGGGCTTCTACCGCTCTGCCGGCTTATCTTTTATCGGAGGTTTTTAATTTACCGGGCAGGGCCCGGATGATGACTAATCAAAAGAAAAGGGAGTTCAAAAATAATTTTTTTATTTTTTTATTTTCGTGTGACAGTTGTGTGACGGTTCGGTTGGTACACTGTGTGCAGATACAAAAAACGAGCCAAGAAGGCCGGAAAAAAATAAAAAGAATTAAGGAGAAAAAGAAAATGAAAAAAGCAGTTGCAATGGTAATGGCAGTTATGATGGTGCTGGTATTCAG
>JBGUIU010000175.1:0-10733 GCA_045113275.1 Paludibacteraceae bacterium | reverse complement strand
TCCGTTTCGCCATATAAAGGGGAACGATCTTTTTCAATCGTTTCTAAATATTTGTTAAATTTATGGTATGCTGCACCGAAATGATTTAGGTCATATAATTCTTTTCCTTCCCAGAAAAGTTTGTCAGCTTGACAATAATCTTTTGTTTTTTGTGCATAACAAAATGATACACAAGAAGAAATAATTAATAAAATAAGTGCTTTCCTCATTTGACTCCCTTAAATTTGATTTATGCAAAGATACGAAACAATGTAAGATTCTAAAAAACAGAATGACGAAAATTTATGGATACTTTTCTTTTTCACTCTCCTTTTTCACTATCTTTGCAGTTGATAAAAATATGTTTATGGGCCTATTTAGTATTTTTTCTAAAGAAAAGAAAGAGACTTTGGATAAAGGTCTTGAGAAAACGAAGGAGAGTTTCCTTTCAAAAATTGCTCGTGCCGTAGTTGGTAAAACGAAGGTGGACGACGAGGTGTTGGATAATTTGGAGGAGGTATTGATTACTTCTGATGTGGGTGTCGATACTACTTTGAAAATCATTGAACGTATTGAGAAACGGGTGGCAAGTGATAAGTATGTGAATACGGATGAGTTGAATGCCATCTTGAAGGATGAGATTGCTGCCTTGCTTGAAGAGAATAATACGGTTGATGGTTCTGAGTTCACCATCCCTGCTTCGTCTGATCCGTATGTTATCATGGTAGTAGGTGTCAATGGTGTTGGAAAGACAACGACTATTGGTAAATTGGCTTATCAATTCAAGAAAGCGGGCAAAAAAGTGTATTTGGGTGCGGCTGACACCTTCCGTGCGGCTGCAGTAGAACAATTAGTGATTTGGGGTGAGCGTGTGGGTTGTCCAGTGATCAAACAGAACATGGGCGCCGACCCTGCTTCGGTTGCATTTGATACGCTTTCATCGGCAAAAGCAAATGGTGCTGATGTGGTTATCATCGATACAGCTGGTCGTCTGCACAACAAGATCAATCTGATGAATGAGTTGTCTAAAATAAAACAGGTGATGCAGAAAATCATCCCGAATGCTCCGCAAGAAGTGTTGCTGGTTTTGGACGGTTCTACCGGACAAAATGCATTCGAACAGGCTAAGCAATTCACCAAGGCAACTGAGGTTACGTCTCTTGCTATTACGAAACTTGACGGAACAGCCAAAGGTGGTGTGGTAATAGGTATTTCAGATCAGTTTAAGATTCCTGTTAAATATATCGGCGTGGGAGAGGGTATTGACCATCTGCAAGTATTTAACAAACGTGAGTTTGTGGATTCGTTATTTAAATAACTTTGATATGCCTAGTCAATTGAACGAGATTGATGTGATAAATATGGGGTGTTCGAAGAATCTTGTCGATGCCGAACTCCTCGCTCGTCAGCTTGAGGTGAATGGATACCATGTGAATTTCGACCCGGCAAAACCGAAGGGGAAGATTGTTATCATCAATACCTGCGGTTTTATTGGTGATGCCAAGGAAGAGTCGATTGAACAGATTCTGAAATTTGCTGAAGCAAAGAAGAAAAAAAAGATTGATAAATTGTTGGTGATGGGCTGCTTGTCCGAACGATATATCAACGATTTACCCAATGAAATACCTGAAGTCGATAAGTTTTATCGGAAGTTTGCTTGGAAGGATATTATTGCTGACTTAGGCTATGCTTTTATGCCTACGTGCTCTCTGCAACATAAGATCTCTACACCTGCACATTATGCTTACGTGAAGATTTCTGAGGGATGTAATCGTAGGTGCGCATATTGTGCCATACCGCTGATCACGGGTAACTATAAATCCCGTTCCATCGAAGATATTGTTAGTGAGGTGGAGTGGTTGGTCTCTCAAGGAGTGAAAGAATTTCAAATCATTGCTCAGGATCTTTCTTATTATGGGAAGGATCTCTATGGTGAGTATTCGATTGCCCAGTTAGTCGAACGAATAGCGGATATAAAAGGGGTCGAATGGATTCGCCTTCATTATGCTTATCCTACAGATTTCCCGTATGATCTTTTGCGGGTGATTCGTGAACGTGATAATGTATGTAAGTATCTCGATTTGGCTTTTCAGCATATCGATGATGAGGTGTTGAAGAATATGCGCCGCCATATAACTGAGGAGGAGACGTATGAGCTTATCCGTCGGATTCGGGAAGAGGTGCCAGGTATTCATCTTCGTACGACATTGATGGTGGGCTTCCCAGGTGAGACGGAGAAACAATTTGAAAAACTCCTCGAGTTCGTCCGAAAAGTTCGTTTCGAACGAATGGGTGCATTCCAATATTGTGAGGAGGAAGATACTCCTGCTGCAAAATTGAAGGATGATGTTACTCCAGAAGATAAGGAGCAGAGACAGGAACGGTTGATGACAGAACAGGAATCAATTGCAGAGGAACTGAACGAATCTAAGATTGGTAAGGTGTTCAAGGTGATTATTGACCGCAAAGAGGGCGATTACTATTATGGTCGAACCGAGTTTGACTCTCCGGAGGTGGATCCAGAGGTATTGATTCCTGTGAAGGAGCAGAACCTTAGCATCGGAACGTTCTATCAGGTACAGATTGTTGATTATGATTATTTCGATTTAATTGGGAAAGTGATTTAATATGAAAAGGATTGAGATTTCATACATAAGGATAATTGCCATGGTAATGGTGGTGATATATCATTGCATTTATCAGTTCTTCATGGGCTATTCCATGTGTGTGAATCTGTTTCCTCACATAGATGTGTATGAGCATATTGCTAAATTTCTGAACTCAATTGATATGCCGATGTTCGTCTTTGCATCGGGTTATCTGTTCTCTTATCTGAAAAATAGATGTCAGAAATATTCCGATGGAAAGGAGTTTCTTTTGAAAAAAGTGAAACGATTGTTGATCCCATTCCTGCTCTGGGTTGTTGTCGTGGATTTAGTATTATTTGGATGGATTGATCCATCTCATTTTCTTTATCCACCTTGTCATCTATGGTTCTTGGTGATGTTGATAGAGTGTTTTCTCTTTATTTTCATTATTCGTTTTCTGTGGGAGAAACAGCCTCTTGGGTTGAATATCGGCTTCTGTTTGGCGTTTTCATCGATTTATTTTCTGTTGGGAGGACGAGGTTATTTGTCTTCTTTCCTCTGTATGGATTCATTCCTCATTTACTTCCCCATTTTCTACTTAGGTGTCATTTGGGCGAAATTTTCTATCGTTGAAAGATGGATGCATTTGAGTAAACCATTGTTAGGGGTTGCGTTGGCCGTTTTTGCCGTTTTAATCGGATTTTTTACCTATAATAAATTCCCTCTCCACTCAGATTTATTAGCCAGAGTGATGGGGATATGTTTAACCTTGACCTTGTTCCAGTTGTTATTCGTCCCATCGGAGAAGAGGGAGGGAAACTATACACCGAATAAATATATCTCTTCGTTAGACGCTTCGGGCATGGGAATCTATATCCTTCATCAGATAGTTATCATTCTGCTTTTGAATCAATCGGTGGTGGCATCGTTTGTTAAGGAGCATGTGGTGCTGGGACCTGTCTTGCTTTTCTGTGTTGTGTTTTTCGGATGTTGGGGTGTGGTAGCGTTGATCAACAAGACAAAATTAAAATTTATATTTGGATAAAATTCCACGAATAGATGTACGCTTTTAGTATGAATCGTTAATAATGGGTTCGATGAAAACCCGCCTAAAATATTTTTATCATGAGAAAGAAACTTTTTTTGCTGCTATGCATTACGGCTGCATTGGCTTCCTGTAAGAAAGAGTATATTACCAATGAGTACATAACAAACGAATACATAACGAATGAGGCTGTATATACATCGAGGTATTATATCTCAAATCCTGATTCGGTGGTGGGAATAGATATTCGTCCTGACTATTTGAAAAAAGGAGACACCGTTGCCGTCTTTGCGCCTTCTAATGCAGTGACCAAGGATGAACTTTCGAAAGGTATCAGTGTTTTGAAATCATGGGGCTTGAATGTGATTGAGGCTGATAACCTTTATCTGCAGAATGGTCGTCATGCAGGTGAATTGTCTGATCGATTGGGCGGAATGCAGAAGTTGTTGGATAATCCAAATATCCGTGCTATTATTGCGGCTCGTGGTGGATATGGTGCTACACATCTTACACCTTATCTCGACTGGACTAATTTTGAACGTTCACCTAAATGGTTGGTTGGATTTAGTGATATTACGGTTCTTCATGCGGTGTTAAACAACAAAGGTATTGAGACGATTCACGGTGCCATGGTGAATAATATGACCAATTCATCGAGTGTGGAGACGCTTCGTAAAGCGTTGTTCGGTGAGTTGACCTCTCATTCTATTCAAACAAATTCGGATTGTATAAAAGGAAAGGCAACAGGTCGTTTGGTCGGTGGAAACCTTTCAATCATTTATAGCTTAGGCGGTACGGTGAATGACTTGAATGTGAGGGATGCTATTCTATTGATTGAAGATACAGGTGAGGCAAATTACAGCATCGACCGAATGATGTATAACCTGAAACAGAGTGGCAAGTTGGATTGTGTGAAAGGTGTTGTGATAGGTGAATTTACCAATGCAAGTCAGGGTAAGGATGATCCTATTAATGAGATCATGCGTGATCATCTTGAGGATTTAGGTATTCCTGTGATGTATGGTATTAATATCGGACATGATTCAGAGAATCTAGCTACTTACTTAGGTCGTGAGGTTGAATTGGTGGTGGATGCTAAGAAAGCAACGATTACATATAAATAATGCGTGATTATGGCAAAGACTAAGTCGGTGTATGTCTGTCAGAACTGTGGTGCTGAAGCAGCCAAGTGGGTGGGTAAGTGTCCTGCTTGCGGGGAGTGGAACACCTATGTGGAGGAGATCATTAGGAAAGAAAAAAATGTCCCTTCCACGGTAGGTTTTATCTCATCTGAAAAGACAAAACCAATACGAATACAAGAGGTGGAAACCACCGATGAGGTACGAAATGATACTGGAAATAATGAGTTCAACCGTGTGCTGGGTGGTGGTATTGTTCCTGGGTCTCTTACGTTGATTGGTGGCGAACCGGGCATCGGTAAATCAACCCTTGTGTTGCAGATTGTCTTGAACATTAAGGGGAAACGAACGCTCTATGTTTCCGGTGAGGAGAGTACGAAGCAGTTGAAACTGCGGGCCGACCGTCTGATGATTCAGAATAATCCTGACTGCTACATTGTGAGCGAGACCTCTCTGGAGCAGATCTTTGTGCATATACAGAATGTGAAGCCTGATCTGGTCATCATCGATTCTATCCAGACGATCTCTACCGAGATGGCTGAATCTTCACCAGGAAGTGTGACGCAGGTTCGTGAATGCTCTGCTGCACTGTTGAAGTTCGCTAAAGAGAGCAATGTCCCTGTCCTGTTAATCGGACATATCAATAAAGAGGGAAACATTGCCGGACCTAAGGTCTTAGAGCATATCGTTGATACGGTACTTCAGTTTGAGGGAGATCAACATTACATGTACAGGATATTACGTTCGATAAAAAACCGTTTCGGAAGCACGGAGGAGCTGGGCATCTATGAGATGCGTCAATCTGGCTTGCGGGAGGTGAGTAATCCTTCTGAGCTGTTGTTGTCCAATAACCATGAGGGATTGAGTGGAACGGCTATCGGAGCTGCTATTGAAGGCGTTCGACCTTTCTTGATTGAGGCTCAGGCTTTGGTGAGCACCGCTGCGTACGGTAATCCACAGCGGTCGGCTACGGGTTTTGATATTCGCAGATTGAATATGCTGTTGGCTGTTTTGGAGAAAAGGGTCGGATTTAAGTTGGCCCAGAAAGATGTCTATTTGAACATTGCTGGCGGTATCAAGATCAATGATCCTGCGATAGACCTTGCCATCATCAGTGCTATTCTCTCTTCAAACATGGATATTGCGATTGATGGTCAGACCTGTTTGGCTGGTGAAGTGGGCTTGTCGGGCGAGATTCGTCCAATCAACCGCATAGAACAGCGAATAGCAGAAGCAGAAAAATTAGGGTTCAAGCGAATAATTATCCCTGAGTATAAAAATATTTCCATGAAAAATCGTTCTATAGAAGTATGCTTTGCTCGTAAAGTAGATGAGGCATTTAAATTTCTATTTGGTTAAAGGATGAAAAATAGTTTGCTGAAATGGATATGGGTGACGTCATTTCTGACGATGATGTTGTGTAGTTCGTATTCTCAAATCAATACGGATCGTGTGTTGTCTATCGGTAAGAATGCGTTATATTTCGAGGATTATGTTCTTTCTATTCAATATTTTAACCAAGTGATTCGGGTGAAACCTCACTTGGCTGAACCTTATTTCTACCGTGGAGTAGCTAAAATCAGTTTGGAAGATTACAAAGGTGCTGAGGAGGATTGCTCTTTGGCATTGAGTCGGAATCCATTTTTAGTAGAAGCATATCGTTGTAGAGGTATTGCCAAAGTGTATTTGAAAAAATATGATGAGGCAATCGAGGATTTTGATAAAGGATTGGAGTTTTCGCCTGAAAGTAAGCTGCTCTTGTTATGTAAAGGATACGCTTCCATGGAGAAAAAAGACTATAAGCGGGCTGTCAAAGATTTTACATTGATAGTGGAACAGTTCCCTCATTATAAGGAAGCCTATTTGAATCGAGGTTATGCTTATATATCCGATGAAGACACGCTAATGGCGATGAAGGATTTTGAGAAAGTGTTGGAACTGGATCAATACAGTGCCGAAGGGCATGCGGCCAGAGGATATGTCTATTATATGCAAAAAGAGTATAAAGAATCGCTTGCAGATTTTGACGAGGCGATTCGGTTGGAGCCGTATCGTGGAAATTACTATATCAATCGTGGGTTGATTCGTTATCAGCTGAATGATTTAAGGGGGGCGATGGATGACTATGACCATGTGATCCGTCTGGATCCATCCAATGCGTTGGCTTATTACAACAGAGGATTACTCCGGGCTGAGGTGGGCGATAAGAATCGTGCGTTGGAGGATTTTGATCGGGTGATTGAGATGGAACCCAATAATTATTTTGCGATCTACAACAGAGCTATTCTGGAGAATGAACTGGGTGAATTGAAACGTTGCATAGCGGATTATGATAAGATCATTGAAGAGTATCCAGATTTCTTCCCTGCCTATTACGGACGAGGGGAGGCTAAGATGAAGAGATACGATAAATTGGGCGCCGAGAAAGATTATAACACCGCCATGCTGCTTCGTCAACGGAAGATAACTAAAAAAGATATCGAGAAGGAGACGAAGACCCGTAAGAAATCGGACAAGGATCTTCGTAATCATCAGAAACTGGTAGTGGCGGATAAAGAAGAAGAGACCAAACGATTGACCTATAAGAGTGAATCCAGAGGAAAAGTGCAGAATGTGAATTTCAACATTGATCCGGAAAATAATATTGTGCTGACAAGTAGCCCTGTGAAGAAAGAGGGAATGAGACGCTCGTCTTATTTTGATAAGACGATTGATAAACTGAACTTGACTCTAAACCATCGTCTGTATTTATCTAATGCCATATCTTCTGTGGATAAGAATTTAGATGCAGCATTCAGTGAGATAGAGTATTATACCAAGGAGATTGACAAAGCACCTTCTGCATTGTATTATTTCCAAAGAGCCTTGTGTTATGAGTCTGTCTCTGATTATGACAGCGCAATAGAAGATTATGGGAAGGCAATCGAAATAGCACCTTCACAGGAGAAATGGATCTATTATTTCTCTAGAGGAAACAGCCGAATGAAGAAACTGGAATACGAAGCTTCGATGAAGGATGAGATACAGAAGAAAGAGGAGGAGACAGCTGGTGCCTACGGTGTGAAGATGATGCATGATCTGATCGTGAAGGATTATGAGAAGACAAATGAATTGTATTCAACCTTCCCTTTTTCATGGTTTAATCGAGGAAATGTCTTGTTATTGCAAAAAGATTATAGGAATGCAATCGCCAATTATTCGAGAGCCATTGAGTTGGAAGGCGATTTTGCCGAAGCCTTTTTTAATAGAGGATTATGCTATGTGATGATAGGAGAGAGGGAAAAAGGCTTTTCTGATCTGAGCAAAGCAGGTGAATTAGGTATATATGTTGCCTATAATGTTATTAAGCGTTTTCGAGAATGATGTTTTGCAATGAAAATTTTATTATTTTTGCATACATCTATTTTGATGTCAGCGAAAGCTAAATCTGTGTAATGATGAAGTTGGATAAATATGCTTTTTTGTTTTTTCTTTTGCTATCTCTCTGTTTTACAGTCACTGTAAACGCACAGGAAGATAGTTCTGCTGTTTCTTCAACAGAAGCAAATATCCCTATTATTACGCCTGAAGAGTATTGGAACGCCAATAAGGAGGGGAAAATCCTCTTTTTCCCTTTGGTTTTTGATTCTATCAATACGATCGAACTGTTGCCGTTGTTCCCTGAATATCATGTGACATGGGAAAATGAGATGTTCTTCCCTTTCCATGAGACGAATTTTGAGAAGTCTTATCAGAAATTGTTGTTGGAGGATATGTTCCGCCGACGTTCTATGTATAGGATCTCTTTGGAAGTGCCTGAAGTGATAGAGTATTATGATCTCAAACCATACGATGAGAATCTGGAGCGATTCAATGTGGAGGAGAAGGAATTCTATATCACGGGCTTGGAACCTATGGCAGAAGAACCTGAATTGGGTGATATAAAGAAATATCTGAAGCAGAAAGAAAAATCGCCTTGGAGCTTCGATGGAAGTTTGTCGATGCAGTTCTCGCAATACTATGTGACAGATAACTGGTCGAAAGGAGGAACACCGAATGCCACCTTCCTGACCATCTTCGATTATAATATTGATTATCGGAAAGATCGTCTTGTGTGGGAAAATAACATAGACATCAAGGTGGGCTTTTATAACACAAGTGAAGATACACTTCATACCTTCCGTGTGAATAATGATGTATTCCAGTTGGGTACATTATTGGGGTATCAGACATGGTTCTCTAAGAAAGTGTATTATAGTGCTGCTATTGATTTTAACACGTCGCTCTTCCCTAGTTATAAGAAAATCAATTCGCCAGAAGTGGTTGCTTCTTTTTTGTCTCCTACGACAATCTTCTTCAGCTTGGGTATGGAGTGCCGTTACAATAAAAAGAATACAATTCGATTGGCTCCAGTTACATATAAGGTGTTGTTCTCGGTGGATGATCGTGTAGATCATTTACATGTGGGATTGGATTCCACCCAGACATATACTACTTACCTGGGATATATGTTGCGAGCTAAGATGGATTGGAAATTCACCAAAGAGATTCATTTGAATTCTAATCTCTATTTTTTCAGTTCTTATAATTGCAAAAATATCGAGCTGAACTGGGAAACGGTGGGTAAGTTCATCATCAACCGCTACTTGAGTACGCGTCTCTCCTTGATCATGCGATATGATAACACAGCAAAGGATGAAGAGGCGAAGATTCAGATACAGGAACAACTGTCGTTCGGCTTTAATTATATCTTCCGACGGTGACGGATGGGGGTGGTCTGTCAATTCCTGTGCACGATTCTTTATGCAGCCAATCTATATGGCTATTTCTTAGGGAAAAGCTTGGATAGCAACTTACCTACAAAGTAGATAATTAGTGCGGTGATGACTGTTCCGGCAAGACAAACCGCAGTTAAAACATACGGACTGTCAAATCGTTTCGTATGTATGAAATAATAAGTCCAAACATTTTGTGCAAGATAGATTTCATAGGAATGTTTTCCTAGGAATGAGAATACTTTGTTGAATGGAAGAGTGATATCCACTGAACAGATCAGCAAAACTACCGCAAAGACCCCCAAGGAGAGTAGCAGATAAATATTAAAGAGTAAAGAACCCACCAATATGGAGAGCAATGAGAGCTTTATGATTGTGGCGTAATCATTCTGTTTGATATGAAAATAAATGACAGAAGCCAGGAATATGACAGGCCATCTGCTGATGAACAAGTATTGACTTTGAGTGTAAATCGGAAGTCGGGCGATGAAGATGAGTAATAACAAAAACAACGCTTCAATCGGAAATTTCTTGGATGCGATGCGCTTATTTAACTGGAAGATAAGAGGGAAGAATAGATACAGAAGGAGGATGGATTGAGAGTACCAATCAACATGGATCAAAGCGGTTTCGGGGGTATCTAAGAATAGAGACAAACAGAGAAGGTTGTCGGAAAAGAGACGTATAGTCATTGTCTTGTCCAACATATATAGAAAACTGAGACTTAACAGAATCAGGTAACATATATAATATGGATAAATGCGTTTAAAACGGTTTAGATAAAACTGTTTATAGTCGGGTTTCTCTGTGTATTTATCCAAAGAGATGGTTAGTCCGAAGCTTGAGAGAATAAAAAAGATATCTACGCCAAGGTATCCTTGGTCAAAAACCCTTAACCATGCAGGGGCGTTCGTGGCAAATGTGTCAGCATAATGAGTATCTAGATGAAAGAAGAAAATCAAGATGATGGCGATGCCCATGAAATAAAATCTATTGGTTTTTCCGAAAAAACGGTCAAGAGAGAGAGTCTGCATTGGCGAAAAGGATTATAATGTTTCAACCTAGCAAAGATAAAAAGTTTCTGTTAAAAATTAAAAAATATTGCTGTTCGGTAAAAGTTGAGAAGTGACAATTCACATGCCTGCAGTGCCGATAAATAGACATCACAGACTTGTTTTGCGAAAAGCAAGCACTTTCCATACTTCATATGCTTTTTTTTTATCGGACA
>JBGUIU010000174.1:0-2353 GCA_045113275.1 Paludibacteraceae bacterium | reverse complement strand
TGATGAAGCCGAGATTGCTAAACGATTGCGTAAAGCCCTTTATAAGTCAGCATCTCAAAAGCGTAAAAAGAAATAGAATGCAGTTATCGCTCATCGCGATTACATTGTTGCTTTCTTATTTCAATTCCCATGATTTAACTCCGATTAGTTTGCTTTCTCTTTCTACTTCCTAGATTTTCCTCAATTATGATGGGGGATATCAGAAATCAAAATTAGCGATAGTTTATTTTACATAATATCAATATTTATCTTTTTTTAAAGAATAATCTTATATTCCATCACAAGCCGACAGTTTATACACTTTGATATCCAAGGATTTATTACACATGATTCTGTAGAGACGCAAAATCTACATCTCTCTTATCCAACCGTGAAATAATTAATTTATGAAATACAATGTGGATACCAGATTTCTTGTCCCAACAGTTTGAACCAGAAGATTCTAACCATGTCTAAGACTTGCGCAGATATATTTTTTGTGACCAACTATTTAAATTCTTTTCAAATTTTAAAATCTCAGGCGGTTTACTTACCAGAAAAATGATACAAAAAACCAATTTCATCATTGGCATCAGGATAACAGGATCCATTATCATTCTTAGACTATAATTCAGCCATATTTGACTATAATATAAATTGTAAGCAAGTTCAAATATTTATTAACTACCTTAGTAACAAATGTCTATAATGATATTTATAAACTGATAATTTAAAAATAATTGTTTATTTTCTATGTAGCATATTAAAAAACAATAATACATGATGGATAATCCTCATCAACACCAGTAAAAATATTAATAATTCTATTTATCTAAATAATTAATAATAAGAAATTTGCAATATATAGTGTAATGTAATAATTTAATTGATTAAATTAGATGAAATTCACTATCAAGCATGGCAATTTTCTTGATTGACTGAAATTTTTGTGTATGCTCTCTATATTATATAATGAGAAGTTTTTGTAACTTTGTAGATTAGAAAAATATCAAAATTCAAATATATTATGCTAAAAACCCTGCTCAAACAAGTCAAGCAATACAAGACGGCATCACTGTTGACGCCCGTTTTCATCATGCTTGAAGTCGTGCTTGACGTCCTCATCCCTTTTGTGACCGCCAAGCTCATCGACTATGGCATCAGTGCAGGCCACATGCCCAGTGTGTATAAGTATGGCGCCATCATGCTTGTCATGGCATTCCTGAGCATGATTGCCGCTATCATGGCGGGAAAATATGCCTCTTATGCTTCTTCGGGATTTGCCTGTAACCTGCGCGATGCCATGTACAAAAACATCCAGCGGTTCGCTTTCAGCGACATCGACAAGTACAGCACTTCGGGCCTGGTCACCCGCATGACTACCGACGTGACCAATCTGCAAAATGCCTATCAGCAGATTATCCGCACCTCGGTGCGCGCACCGTTTAACCTGCTGTCTAGCATTGTGATGTGTTTTGTCATCAGTCCTCAGTTCAGCTTAATTTTCATCATTGCCAGCGTTGTGCTGGGCGTCATTCTGGCCGTCATCATCACCAAGGTTTCCAAGATGTTTGCACTGGTGTTCAAGCAGTATGACGTGCTCAATGCTGTTGTTCAAGAGAATGTGTCCGGTATCAGGGTCGTCAAGGCCTTTGTGAGAGAGGAATACGAGAAAAGCAAATTCTGGCAAGCCGCCAAGCGCCTCTATGACCTCAATGTCAAGGCCGAAAGCATTATGGCACTCAACGGCCCAGTGATGAATATGGTGGTCTATGGATGTATCATTGCCATTTCGTGGTTTGGAGCTCAGTTTGTTGTGGGCGGTAACCTCACCACGGGTCAGCTAACTTCACTGTTCACCTACGTGATGACCATCTTATCCTCACTAATGATGTTGAGCATGATATTTGTGACCATCACCCAAAGCCTCGCTAGTGGTCAACGTGTGGCCCAAGTCATCAATGAGGATCCCGATATCGATAATCCTGAGAACGCCGACACCGTGATCCCCAATGGCAGCATTGACTTCAACAGAGTCTATTTTGCCTATAAGGGCGGCAGCGGCGAATATGCCTTGAACAACATCGACCTGCACATAAGCAGTGGCGAGTCCATAGGCGTGATTGGCGGTACCGGTAGCGGTAAGTCTTCGCTTATCAATCTGATTAGCCGCTTGTATGACGTTTCTAAAGGCAGTGTCATGGTCGGTGGAAAGGACGTGCGTACCTATGACTTGGAGACCCTGCGCAATAACGTTGCAGTCGTCTTGCAGAAAAATGTGCTCTTTTCGGGCACCATCCTTGACAACCTGCGCTGGGGCGATGAGAATGCCACCCTCGAGCAGTGCCAAGAGGCTTGTCGAGTAGCATGCGCC
>JBGUIU010000173.1:0-2507 GCA_045113275.1 Paludibacteraceae bacterium | reverse complement strand
TTTATCGGTGCTGTTAAGTGGATTTGGGGATCAGTACGTCTGGATGCTTGCATACAAGCGGACTGATTGCCAAGTACACTAAGTTACGGCTCGTAACTGTTGCTTCCGTATTTTTCTCTTCCTTTTTTGATTATAAATGTTTTATAGGTTTATGGCGCGTATGCGTGTGGTTTAGGTTTTTGTCTCCTTTCAACTTTCAATTTTCAATTTTCAATTTTCAACTTCCCGATGTACCTCAGAAAATCATTTGCGTCTTTGAGGAATAACCATCCTCGTTTCCATGCTTTCGTGTAAAATGGTGCACTATGCGTCTTGTGCCGTAATCCTTGCGCGCGCCATCCGTCCCACAGAACCTTAAACGCACGATCCGGATCTTCATAGTTCTTCGCGTTTTGCAGTACGTTGCATATTCCCGCCAAACTTACTTTTGTCTCGTTGCTCATAGTTAATTAATTTTTGTCTCCTTTCAACTTTCAACTTTCCATACCTTCAGATCGTGCCCTTGGGCAGAGAACTTTCAACTTCCCATCCGCCTCCCATTTCGCAACTACCTCATCCGCGCCGAACGATAACCCTTCTTGCGCGGCTAATTCGTCATACACAGCACCTAATGTACTATACAATCTTTTGCTTTCGTCTTGTGAGCGACCTAAGCCTTCGTGTTTCTTGCGTAGTTTCCCTGCGGCACTACAAATGATTCCGAACCGTTTGCGGTGTGCAATCTCTTTTTCAGTCACTTTTGTTGTGCGTACCTGTGGTTTGTACTCGCGCACGAACTGTTTTCCATTGCGCGTGTAGTACTTCATGTTTCCAATCCGTCCTATAATCTTTCTGAACGGAAACATCATTTCTGTAATCTCTGCCATAGTTAATAATTTTTAGGTTGTTGTATATTTTTCTTGGTTAAATTGGTTATCTGAGAATTGATCTCCAATTCCGACGACAAAATTACTAAAATTCCGCGACTTACGCAACTTTTCGCCCTTCGTTTATGATACGCATCATCATTTTTTATAGATTATTTGGATTATTTGGAATAAACCTGTATTTTTCTTCGTCCATTCCGTCCAAATTGGATTTGGACATAAAAAAGAGACAACCATCGCTGATCGTCTCTTCTCTCGTTCTTTTTATTGTCAGTTATTCAAACACTCTCTATCTAATAAGAACTCAAATACTCCTATCCGCAATACTCCTTCCTCATTGTAGAACTTGCCTTTATGCTCACCGGATATGATGATCTTCCTAAAACTATCGTTTATTTTTATCAGCGGTCGCTGCTCTTGATCGCGTTTTTCTTCATCCGGCATCGAGTATGCCGATTGCACATATATCCGCTGTGAACCACGATTGATAACGTAATCCACCTCTATTCGTTTATGAACTATTTTCCCTTCTTCATTTTTCTCCCATATCTCCACCAATCCCACATCTACGCTATACCCGCGTGCGCAAAGTTCATTATATAGTACGTTCTCCATCATGTGACTGTATTCCACTTGCCGGAAACCGATGATAGCATTTCGGACACCGGGGTCTTCAAAGTAGAACTTACTATCTGATCCAATGTACTTGCGTCCTTTTACATCATAGCGGAGTGCTTCGCTCACCAAAAAAGCATCCTTCAAATGCTCTATATACTTGGTAATTGTATGAGTAGATATTTTAATGTTCGCTACAGACTTGAAGGTGTTCGCAATCTTCGTCGGATTAACCGCAGTTCCCATTGATGATGCTAAAACTCGGAAGATCTCCTCCAATCCCTCTTCGTTTTGTAAATGGTTGCGCTCTATAATATCTTTAAGATAGATAGCGCGATAGACATCTTTCAGGTATGCTTCTTTCTCTTCCGGTGTATTCAGCTTTGCTACAGCAGGCAGACCTCCGTATGTATAGTAATCTTCCAATGCATCGCGTTTATCACCTCCCACACCCTCGTAGTATTCCGCAAAACTCAACGGACGAACCCTAATCTCCCATCCGCGTCCGCGAAACTCGGTTACTACATCCTTGCTTAGGAACTTACTGTTACTGCCGGATACGTATGTTTGTACATTGCGCATATGGGTCATACTCAATAGCACGCCCACAAAATCATCTACCATCTGTACTTCATCCAAGATGACATAACTTGTTTGCCCGTCATGGATAAGGTGGCTATCAATATATTCCAATAACTTATCCGGATCGCGTAATGACTTATTGCGATTATCATCCAAAGCCAAGCCAATGATATGATCTTCTTTCACTCCCTGCGATAACAGATAGTTATGGAAGATCTCAAATAGCAAATAGGACTTACCGCACCGACGGATACCGGTGACGATTTTGATCATGTCATTATTGCTGGCACTGATAAGCTTCTGAAGGTATAAATCACGATTAAATTCCATGTCTTTATAGCATATTTAGGTGATTATTCACTAAAATTTGCTGCAAAGTTACAACAAAAAATTGAATTGAGCAAATATTTTAAGCAAAAAACACTTCCTTTGTGCGCAAAAAAT
>JBGUIU010000172.1:0-1635 GCA_045113275.1 Paludibacteraceae bacterium | reverse complement strand
TTTTCTTTCAGGCTCCTTGCCATTTTTCAGGATAATGGCAATTGTGCGGATAGACGGAACAGTGGAAATCTCCAACATGCCCTCACAGGCACGTTGCTTACCTTACGCCAAACGATGCAGAAAGTTGTGCAGAGCGAAAACAATCGCATATTTTGAATTACGCAGGCAGCCTTATTAAGAGGTTGCCTGTTTTTTGCTTGTTTAATTAATAGACAAATCAGAGTTGTCGTGATATATGGTCATCCTTCATCCGCATAAAGGTTGCGTCATGATCTGTTTTGGAAAAGCTGTTTCTGTCACCCAAAATCTCCTGATATTCGGCATATTGGCTGCTTTTTGCGAGGATCTCCTCGCATTGCTCATAATCTCTTTGTAGCTGTGTTTTACGCTTTCCTCTGCCGTGGACAAACTCAATTTCAGCTTTATCGATTTGAACGGACAGATACTCCAGTGCTTCTACAATACTCAAAAAGTTATGGGAATATTCTTCTCTTAATTCCGCGAGATAGCTTTCCGCCTTGTTTTCGAGCTTGGCTTTGTTCTTTGCAACAGCCTTTCCCCAGACAAAGCTATACCGATTGGCATTGGCTTCGATTTTCGTGCCGTCTATGAAGATGTTTTCGCAGCTGATTTCCTCACGTTCTTTCAATTCCAGTATGAACTGACTGAACAATTCCTGAAGCTCTTCGGCATGTCCGTATCTGAACCGGTTGATGGTGCTTTTGCTCGGCGCTTCGTATTGTTGCAGTAGCCATAGAAAACAAATATGTGTTTTGCAGGCGTATGCTATCTTCCGGCTTGAATAGATACTGTTAATGTGAAAGGCTGTGTTATTACGATAGACGCAATGGGAACGCAGACAGCAATTGCTGAGAAGATTCGCGCGAAGCGTGCGGATTATACGCTTGCAGTCAAAGAAAATCAGCCAAAGCCGTACGAGGAAGTATCGGAATATTTCGGAGATGAAGAACTGCTGAAGCAAATCAAAAACAACGGCGGATATAAAATAACGAAAGAGAAAGCGCATTCAAGCATAGAAATCCGTGAGTATTATCAATGTAGCGACATCAAGTGGATGGCTGAAAAAAGCAGGTGGAAAGGGTTAAAAAGCATAGGAATGGTACGAAAAACCATTAAAAAAGGAGATAAAACCGTTGTAGAAAAACGCTATTACATCAGCAGCCTTGCAAATGATATAGACTTATTCGCAAGAACGATCCGTGAGCATTGGTCTGTTGAAGTTATGCACTGGCATTTGGACGTTACTTTCAAAGAGAACGACAATACTACAAAAGATAAAATCGCCGCGCAAAACCTGAATATTATCAATAAGTGGTGCTTATCTATCTTAAAACTCTTTGAAATCGGCAAAAAGAAAATGTCCTTAAAAAAGAAACGATTTTGTATTTCACTTGATACAAGGAAATACTTTCAGCAAATTATGGCTCTTTGATTTTTAAAAAATCCAATATTCTGACTTTTATTGAACAGGATTTTTCATGCGTAGGGCGTGAATCAACGTGTAGTTGCTATAGACAAAGGCGTGGCTTTCTGTTATTATATAGTGATATAAGGAACACTTTTAGAAATGGAATGAGAAAGGGTATATGAAAATCACTGTAGTATGCGACGTGC
>JBGUIU010000171.1:0-22757 GCA_045113275.1 Paludibacteraceae bacterium | reverse complement strand
ATTTCAAACTTCAGGTCACCCATTCTTTTGTTGATCATGCGCAACAAGCGACTGAAGTTCTTGTAACTTCTATCAAAGACTTTGTCTCCTCTATGGTCTTCTATCCATTTGTATTCGAAATTACATTGGGTCTTCACACGCTCATACTGCTGAACAGTGATTGGAGCCACCCAATAGATACGATTGGGATTAGGGTTTTCATGTCTGGTATACAAAATCATTTGGTGCGGCGTAAATACCAATATAAAGTAGCCATCGGTCGTCCAACTATCCCAATGATATTCAACGGTGTTTCTATCCCTCGTGCCATATTTACATCTCACATAATTACATCTCACATAATCGTATTTGCCACTTAATAGGTCGTTAGGCAGTACAACAACATGATAGACAGAGTCGAATTCTACTGGTGCAGGACGAGCACCTTCCTTCTCCAATCTTGTATATGGGGTATATTCTATGACGGGATATTGTGAGAATGCACTAACGGAAACACACAAGAAAAGGAGTATTGAATAAATTTTCATATTATGTACTTTTTCTACAAAATAATTGTTTTTTCTACGCTTACTATGTTGTAATTATAGTTTATCTTCAAAATAATGGAACAAATATACCAAAAGAATCTAATTTCAAAAAATTCAAAATAGAGAATGGTAATATCGTATGGGGAAAGAATTGGGATTTAATTTCCCTTATCGGTGCATTGTATCAAGGAAATCTAGAACTATGCTGTGATGAGGTTTAAAATTTTCCTCACTCTTCCTTGCTATTTTTCTGCTATTATTTACCTTTGCAACAAACCATCGGATGTTCACTTATGAAAAACAGGTTTCTTTCCTTTATTACAACTCTTTTTATGGGATCTCTCCTATCCCTATATGCAGACATAGATATCACAAACCTCTATCTGCAGAACGCTGGCTTTGATGATGCTCAGCATTTTGACTACACCGTAAGAGACAACGGGAATACCAGTCAGGAGATTCTCCCCGTCTATGGATGGAACAAAGATATTGGCGTTGATTACACCGTGACAGGTATCTACCAAATCGGTACTCAACGCACCTTCAACACCTCCGGCAAAGTGCCTTCTAAAGGTTATGATGGTTCTTCTAACGGTGGTTGCCTAGTCCTCAGCACTGGATGGGAAGAGTCACTGAAATATTATCAAACCATTACCCTACCCGCTGGTTCTTATAAACTACAATCTGTCTTTTATAACGGAAGCAACTCTTCCAACGGAAAGAGCCTCATGTGCTGGATTCCAACCAACGGCAACGCTGTTGTCTCATCCATCTCTTCGTTCCCGCAAAACAGCTGGACCAACGACAACCTGTCTTTTACGTTATCCAATGAAACGGAAGGTCGTATTCAAATAGGTTTCCAAGGGGCTCCTAATGGTTCGGCTAACTCTGCCAAAGTGGTGGTCGATTATGTGAAACTGATTCTGGTGGGCGACAACAGTTCGTTAATCAACAACATACGCAACACACTAAAAGCAACAATCTCAACCGCCAACCAACTCTATGGCGATGGCTCCGGACAAGCAGCAGAACAATTACATTCCTATATCAACAACGCTCAACAGATCTATGATAATAGTGCTTCTTCATACGATGAGATCTTCCTTATGAACGAGACCCTGAAAGATCAGATAACGCTTTATAAATGGGAAAACTCCACACTTGATAATCCATCCGACTTAACACATTTCATCATCAACCCCAACTTTGAGGATAAATTCAATGGATGGAAACAATCGGGACTACAGACTCAAACGAACACTTCTTTCACGAAGAAATCAGGTAACTACTACGTAGAGAAATGGGTTTCTGCTGGTTCTACCGTTGGTAATGTGTTCGTCATCCAAGAACTCAGCCCCGACCTGCCGAAAGGTAAGTTCATACTAAAGGTAAATGCTCAAAACACACAGAACGGCAAGGAGGGTCAGAAAGGTGCATGGATACGTGCTGGCAATGATAGTATTGAAGTATCTGAAGCCAAAGAATACACACTGCAATTCACACACATGGAGTCCCTTTTAACCATCGGGTTCATCACCTACGATGCGACAGGCAATTGGGTGGCTCTTGATAATTTCCGTCTCTATTATGCTGCGGCCACAACCGATGATTACAAAGCGGAACTACTCAAAAGAGTAACCTATGCGAATGAATTGTTAGAGGAAACATTACACGAACAGAAACGTACCGCCCTATTAGCTGCCACTCAAGCGGCTCAAGGGTGGATCGACACACCTACAACAACAGAGGCGCTATCAAGCCTTGCCGAGGCACTACGATTGGCGATAGACGAAGCGCAACAATCAGTCAAGCTACGTCAGCAATTAGGAAAGACGATTCAAACAGCTAAGGATAGCTATCAAGAGAATAAGAACGGTAGCGAGGAACTAGCTGCTGCCATCCGCACAGCTGAATCCAACAAAGAGGATGAACAACTGTCTGACGAAGAGATCAGACAAAGCATAAAACAGTTAGAGAACGCTATATTCACCTTTAAGGTATCAAATGCAACAGGCGACAGTCCGACCGTAACGACGGATCCTCGTTGTCTGAGAGGTGCCACAATGGCGTTTGGTCGTGCCTCCTTCTCAGGAAAGGATATCATTGAGAAAGGTTTTTGCTGGAGTACCCAGTCAGAACCTACCGCAACTGATCATCGTTCCACTTTATGCTACGATAACAATGGTGATATTTATGTCATGGAAGGGTTAGAACCTTCCACCATCTATTACATTCGTCCGTATGCCATCACCAGCAATTATGCTGTAGGGTATGGTAAGATCCTAAAGATCTGTACGCTGCCAATGGGTAACATAACCTGGACTTACAACAACGGTGGCTCCGACGAAGAGAATGATCGTATCAACTATGCCATCGCCGATGCTGTCGATATCTGGAATCATATCACCAGCATCAACGGACTCCATTTAAGTGTCTCGTATGGTGCCAGCACCCCTACTGCCGATTGCAGCTATGGTGGCTCAATGCGTGTGGGACCGAATGCCAGCTACCAACGGACAGGTACGATTCAACATGAGATGTGTCATGCTGCAGGTGTAGGCACAACCGACACATGGTATAACTCCAGCACCTATCGTCAAGAGACCAGCAAAGGATTCTGGCTGGGTGAACGAACAGACCAAGTGGTGCAATTCTTTGAGAATGATGGATCGGCGCAACTGAAAGGTGACGACACCCATTTCTGGCCTTATGGAATCAAT
This sequence comes from Paludibacteraceae bacterium, assembly GCA_045113275.1. Lineage (GTDB taxonomy): Bacteria > Bacteroidota > Bacteroidia > Bacteroidales > Paludibacteraceae > UBA1181. The sequence goes on along the minus strand of JBGUIU010000171.1, from coordinate 19,510 downwards.
GGTGCCCACGAAGATGATGGTACACGCATTCTCTATTACGCCAATGCATTGATCATTCAAGCATTAGGAGAAGACAATCTGCCTCCTGTCTATGGTGCATTTGCCTCTCCTGCTTATACCTTCACGCAAGAGGATAGAGACCTCTACTATCTACTGCCTGTCAACGAAACAATTGGCAATAAAGCATATATGTTAAAAGCCAATACCAACGGCGGATTATCGTTGGAAAGCTACGACTGGTACTCTGCCTTATCCGACGATGCCATCGCTTGGAGAATACACTTCAATCCAAAGACACAACTTTATGATTTTGAGAATGTTGCCACAAAACAATCCATCACCTGTACCAATAGTCAGGTGAGTCAATCTACATCCAACAACTATAAGATACAGTTGCTTGGTTCTAGACAAAACACGGTCAACAGCTATTTCAATCTTAAAACCTACTGGATGACCTTTGCGGACGGTTCCAATAAACCGAAGGCATTAACCAATAACAATCGGAACATCTCATCCAGCACATTCGACCATCGAAACGCTGCCACACAACAACGTTGGATGATCGTAACCAGAGATGAAATAAAAGCATTGGCGGGCAACTACACGCAGGTACAAGAGACAACCGAATCACCATCCCTCCTACTCTACGGAGAAGAAGATCAAATCACCTTCCGAACCGTTCAAGAAGGAGCATGGATCACGCTTTACAATCTATTCGGACAAATGATTGATCATTTCTACATGCAGGCAGATCTTCAACTCACAAAGAAATATGCCAAAGGAATATATATTGTAAACGGACAAAAAATAATTGTAAAATAATCACTGTTTAAACATAAAAAAGAATCATAATGAATACTGAATTACCACAAGACATCAACATGCTTTATAGTTTTATCAACATGAAACTAAGAGATGACTATTCCTCATTGGATATGCTTTGCGAAGATATGAATATCGACAAACAAGAGCTGACCAACAAGCTATCTCAGGCTGGTTTTGAATACAATGAGAAACAAAACAAGTTTTGGTAAATACTAAAAAACTTGATGGTGAACAAGAACACATTATACAAACGATTAACTACATACATATCATGAAGAAGACCTTTTTATCTTTTATTCTCTCTTTTAGCCTTATTTCTCTCATATATGGACAAACCCTATATGTTCACCAATCATCTAGCAAGGACTCATTCAATCTCGAGATGATTGACAGTATCACTTTTCACAAAAAAGAAGTGCTACAACCAGAGATCACTCGGTTTGTCGGTGGCGACATCTCTATGCTACCCCAATACGAAGCCCATGGCAACACCTACTACGATATAAACGGAAAGAAGATCGATGTCCTTCCCTACTTCAAAGAATTAGGACAAAACAGCATGCGTGTCCGTTTGTTTGTCGATCCAACCAAAGCCTCATCCGAAGATATTGCCTCTGGTGTAGTGCAAGATCTGAAATTTGTCACACAATTAGGCAAAAGAATAAAACAGCAAGGGTTTAAATTCATGCTGGATTTTCACTATTCAGACTCATGGGCAGACCCTTCCAAGCAAACGACTCCAGCCTCATGGAGAAATGCTTCGGCAAAAGCGCTTTGCGACACATTATACAACTACACCAAACGGTGTCTCACGGTATTGAATCAAAACGGTGCAACACCTGATTTCATTCAGATTGGAAACGAGATATCCTACGGAATGTTATGGAACACAGGAAAAGTGTATGCAACAAGTGCCAATAACTGGGATGTATTTTCTGACTTCCTAAAATCAGCCAGCAAGGCATGTCGCGAAGTCTGTCCGAAAGCCCAGATCATCATTCACACAGAGAGATCTGGCAATGCATCCGTCAGCCAACAATACTACCAAAGAATCAAGGATAACAACATCGACTACGATATCATCGGACTAAGCTACTATCCGCTATGGCACAATGACATAGCAACGCTGAGCAACACACTTTCGACACTTGAGAGGTCATTCCCCGAGAAAACCATTCAGATCGTCGAGACAGCTTATAACTATCAATGGTATCCAGACGATGCCTCCTATGATTTCAGAAACGTATGGCCCATCACACCCGATGGACAGAAGAAATTTTTAGCTGATTTAATCACCGAGTTGAAGAAACATCCTAATGTCAACGGACTCTACTGGTGGTTCCCTGAAGAGAATGGTAACGGAGTGATTGGCAACTGGTTAAACAGAGGATTATTCGATGACAACAACGGCAAAGCCTTACCAGCGCTCTATATCCTAAGCGATTTCCTAAACGAATGATTTCATTTCACAAAATTGTTGAATTCATTTCAATTTCCCTTTCGTAGAGGCGATGTGCACATCGTCTCTACCGTAATCGACAGACATACGACAAAATATAAAAAATCAATGAAATATACAGCATTGTAGAAACGCAATGCCTTTAATTCATTTCAGTCTGACTGATAAGATTATTCAGGAGTGCATAGATGGTAAGACCTGAAACCGATTTAATATTGGTCTTGGCGGTTATATTCTTTCGATGAGCAATAACGGTATAGACAGAGAGATTCAGCAGTTCAGCAATCTCCTTGTTGGTTTTTCCTTTTGCCACCAAGACAAGCACCTCTTTTTCACGAGAGGACAATTCACAATTATCAGATAAATTAGTACTTTCTGTTTTACAGCTTACATTTCTCAATTTAGAGATGATGACAGAAGGATCATCATCCATTTCAATCACACCATCCACAAGGTTCATCATCTGCATAGGGACATAACTGGTCTGCAACGCAAAGATCACCATGTTCTCATTCTCCATTCGACAATCATGTATGAATTTGGAGAATTGGGAGGTCTTAGACATACGAGGATTCACCAATAGAATATCGATTCCATGCAGAAGAATATTCGTTGTGACAGAATTGTTCTGATAGAATCTTGCGATCTTGAACTCAGGACCTGATTCTATAATCTTTTTAAGACCCTCGATGATGATGAGAGAAGGGTCTATAATCATAAGATTCTTTTTCTTCATAAAGAACCTCCTTTCAATCCTTCAATATATGGCAAAAGAATCTTCTCCTCCACGATCGTATGTTTATCCAGATCTTTTGAGAGTTGGATAATATCAAACCACACACCGATACGTTCGTTTGGCATGATCTCTGCCGGTAAATATTTGATAATGATATTGGTCAGATCGCTTAGCTTGTCCCCTATATTACCATGTGATCTCGATAAAGTATCGAGGTCTAGATTTTCAGGAATCATCTGTTTATTCTCTGACAACAGATACGGGAAAATCGTATCTTCTTCTATTTTAAAATGGCTAGCGATTTCTCCTTCATATTCCTTAAAGAAATTCAGCAAGACATCACCTATCTTTCCTGCCTCGTTTGCAATCTTTCCGATATGCTTCTCAATATGTTTCAGACGATGATTCAAATAGTAATCATGCGAGGCCATCAGATATTTCACCAAGACACTGCCATCAATCTCCTTTATCTCATCCTCCGTAGGCATATAATCGTCGAATGAATAAACATTGCACAGCAAAAGAAACATGAATGATGATACATTATTCATTTCGCATATTTCCTCCACCCGCTTTTCTCCAAAGCCTAGTTTCATACCAAATCTTGGCAACATCAGAATCAGCTGTGGATTATAATTAAGCAGTTCAATAAACTTATTTCTTCCTGTGAATTTATTCATTACTTTTCTATTTTAGGATTTACAGTTCTTTTACATGTATTCATCAGCGGACAATCACCGCATTGTCCATCCGTGGCAGTACAACATTCGTCACATCCGTTCTTCTCACCGCAACCACAACTATTCGTGAAGAATATTCGTTTCACAGACCAAGCAACAGCAGCCAGAACGATAATTGCAACGATTATGTATTGTATTGTCTCATTCATTCCATTCAATCATTTTCAGGTTTCATACCCTTAAAACAATCTTCCTATTTGATAAATCAAAAAAGAGGCAATCCATGCGACTGATGTGGTATAGCCAATGGAGAACAAGGCCCATTTCCAGTTCGACTCCTTCGCTATGGCAGTGACCGCTGCGATACAAGGGTAATAAAGCAGGACGAAGACCATAAAGCCATAGGCAATCAGAGGCGTAATCGGAGCCTCCTCGTCATGTGCATTCTGAAGGGCGGAAATCAGTTTCTCCGAGTCCTTGTCTGCATCCCCGTCTGCATGATAGAGAATACCCATTGAAGAGACCACAATCTCCTTGGCGGCAGAACCGGTCAGGATGCTGACACCCATCTTCCAGTTGAAACCTAACGGACGAACAGCAGGTTCAATAAACTTACCGATCTTACCGAGATATGAATTCTCACTCTGCGCTGCTGCTCTGTAGAGTTCCAATTGTGACAATTGCTCCGTCTTCTCTTCCTCCGACAGATTCGTTTGAGCCTCAACAGTAGCTATCTCTTCGTCTATACGGTCTGTCTCACTGTTCCGTGAAGGGAAATAACACAATGCCCAAATAATAACAGAAGCCACAAGAATCACAGATCCCATCTTCTTCAGATATTGCACCGCCTTCTCCCACATGTGGATAAGCGTATTTCTAGCAGAAGGAATACGATATGGAGGCAGCTCCATCACGAACTGGTCTGAATCACCTTTAAAGATTGTCTTCTTGAGCAAAAGAGCCGTCACAATCGCCATGAGGATACCCAGTAAATAGATACTGAGCAAGATGAGTCCTTGGTTCTTCACGAAAAAGGCAGAAACAAGGAGTAGATAAACTGGGAGGCGAGCCGAGCAAGACATGAATGGGATGGCCATCATCGTCACAATACGGTCCTTCGGATTTTCCAACGTTCGAGTAGCCATAATAGCAGGCACACCACATCCGAAGCCAGTCAGCAGCGGAATGAATGATTTACCATGCAGTCCCATCTTATGCATCAGTTTATCCATGATAAAGGCAGCACGCGCCATGTAACCCGTATCTTCTAACAGAGATATAAAGAAGAAGAGTATCAGGATATTAGGCAAAAAGACAATCACCCCTCCTACTCCAGCTATGATACCATCAACAATCAAGTCAGATAATATGCCATCGCCCAATAAACTGCGCATGGTTTCACCTAACCAGCTCACACCACTCTCGATCCACTCTTGAGGGAAGGCACCTAATGTAAATGTCGTCTCAAACATGATCCACAAGAAGAGAATAAGAACTGGGAAGCCCAACCATTTATTGGTAAGTACCTTATCCACTGCATAAGCAAGTTCTTTATCTTCCTTGTCACTTCTGGTCAAAGTCTCAGCCAACGCACCTCGTATAAAACCATACTTCGCATTGGTGATCACACTGACAGCATCCTCACCGAACTCACGTTCAATCTTACTGCGACACCGATCAGCAGTCTCTTTGATCCCAGATATATCATGTAAATGTTTTTCCAGATGAGCGTATGTAACCGAATCATTTTCCAACAGTTTGATGGCAACGTAGCGGAAAGGGAAATCGACAGCCACCTCTGAGTGACCAGCCAATAAAGGTTTGATCTCCCCTATAGCTGCCTCCAATTCGGCACCATAGTTGATATGGATATGTTTTGTAATCTCATCGTTTTCTTCATAGACAGTGATGATATGATCCAGTACATGATCTATTCCCTTGCCCGACTTTGAGTTGGTAGGGGCACAAGGGAAGCCCAGCATCTTTTCCAGCTGTGCATCATCAAGTTTTAGACCTTTCCCTTCCAGTTCATCATACATATTGAGAGCCATCACCATACGGACATTCATATCGATGAGCTGTGTGGTGAGGAACAAGTTTCGTTCCAGATTAGATGAATCCACGATATTCAGCACCACATCCGGATGTTGTTCGGTGATGTATTCACGGACATATAACTCTTCAGGTGAATATTCAGTGATTGAATAGGTGCCAGGGAGATCGACCAGATGAATGGTATAACCATTTCGGTAGAACGTTCCCACCTTAGACGTAACCGTCACACCACTATAGTTACCCACATGCTCACGCAGTCCCGTTGCATGGTTAAAGAACGAGGTCTTACCACAGTTAGGATTACCCACCAAGGCCACAGTGATGGTTTTGGTCTTCTCTTTGATACGATTCTGCACTGCTTCCGAGAAGGTTCCGTTGAATCCGTCATTCACATCTCCTGTATGTTCCGAGATGCCCACTACCTCTATGTGACTCGCCTCGCTTCGACGGAGAGAGACATGGCTCTGCATGATTCGATACTCGATCGGATCCTGAAGAGGAGCATTTTTCAGTACTGTCACACGTTCTCCCTTTACGAAGCCCATCTCCATCACACGGTGACGGAAACCTCCGTGACCATTCACCTTAACGATGATACATTCCTCACCTTCAACAATGTCTGCAAGCGTTCTTTCGTTATCTTTCATATCTATTTTACTTATTTACGATAAGCTTTCATTTCCTGTTTCATCCCAAAATCAGTGCAAATTTACGTACTTTTTTCTTATAGGTAAGTGCCATATATCATTTTAAACACCTAAAAAAAGTACATTAAACCCTCCTCACTGACTATTGTTTGAATAACGTAATCTATTTTATACAAAATTCTAGTAAATAGCATCACCAATCAATCCCTATTTGTTAGGATTAATCAATCCTTCAATCACCATAAATAACTATTCAATTATCCTTTCGTAGAAACGATGTGCACATCGTCTCCACCTAGGGACAATGGCGCATTACCCTCCGTTTCATATCCTGAAAGATGACTAACTCAAATCATACACTCCCAATAAATAAGTATAAAAAAGGAAAAGAATACAAAAATAAAGTGATTTCCAGCTACATAAAACCATTCTACCTTTGCAATGTTCAAATGAAAAAAAAATTGTTTCATAAAACATGAAAGGATATACTATAAGTAAGCCATAATTAACCATACCTCTCCTTTCATAGAAACAATTATCACATAAGGACAAGTGAATTTATATGATTATTTAACGAAGAGATCCTTGTGAAAGGCTCTCTTTGTGCTTTTATACACACATGAACGGGAATAATAACATTTAGCTATATAATCCATACACGTTACCAATTAATTGGGATTGTCGGACAGGCAAGAGAAGTGGAACTTTGCATCATAAAAAATGTCACAATAAAATGAAGAAGAATGTAATCGCAGGACTTATTTCAGCTGTACTGGTTGTTCCCAACGGATTGGAAGCTTCTGAAGCATTCCACACTGACAGCACGCAAGTTCAAGACTCTATCCGTAAAGAGATTAGACACAAGAAGTATGCCATCGATAAAAATGATTATGGTGATTGGCGATTCAGACTCGGCAGCTATGGTGAAATGCTCTATCAGCATTTTGATTATGGACCGAACAGTTTCTATGAGGCAGGTGCGACCGACGACAATCGTTCACAAATATCCATTCCCCGCTTTGTCATCGCAATGGATTTCAAAATTAATCCTACATGGATTGTAAGTTCCGAAATAGAATTTGAATACGGTGGTACAGGCACTGGTATTGAATATGAATACAATGAAGCAGGTGAATATGAATTAGAAGTGGAGAAAGGTGGAGAAGTAGCCATCGAGCAATTTCATATCACCAAGATATTCAACAAAGCACTTCAACTGCGAATGGGTCATTTCGTTGTTCCTGTGGGATTAACCAATGCCCATCATGAACCAATCTTCTTTTTTAGTGCAAGCCGTCCCGAAGGCGAATCCTCAATCATACCTAACACATGGCATGAGACAGGTATCTCACTATTAGGTTCTGTAGGAAAGATTTTCGAATATGAAGTCATGTGTATCAACGGCTTAGACCCTAACTTCTTCTCTCGTGCGAATTTCATAAAAAACGGCAGACAATCCATGTTTGAGACACAAACCATGACCAACCCTGCTCTAGCCTACCGAATGGAATTTCAAGGAGACAAAACACCTCGTTTCGGATTATCAGGTTATTACACTCCTAAATGTTCCGGTAACTCATCCAAGCCGAACAAGATGGAAGAGATTGACATCCCAGTGCTTGTCTTAAGTGCTGATGCACAATACATCGGACACAACTGGTGTGCACGTACCAACTTCCTTTGGGGAAAGATTGGCGACAGTGAAGCATTGTCTAAACTCAATATCACCATGCCGAAGACAGGTAAGATCTCGCTCTTCCCAAGAGATCAAGTACCTGAGAGTGCCCTTACCTGGTATGCTGAAGTCGGATATGACCTAGGAACTCAATTATTCAAGAGATGCAGTCTAATCCCTTTTGTTCGATATGAATACTACAACAGTATGCAGACCACAGAGGGAGCCGTAGCAATAGAGCCGAGATACAAAAAAGACATCTTTACCGCAGGAATCAATTACTATCCATTGAAAAATCTTGTCATCAAAGCTGATTTCTCACACCGATGGGTAGATCGAGGAAACTATAACGATGAGAATACAGTTTCATTAAGTGTCGGATATCTGGCATGGATGTTTAAGCATAAACATAATAATAAATAATAACTATAAAAGAATATGAAAAAAAGTTTCATTTTACTTTGCGGACTAATGGGAATGTTGACATTCTCCTGCAAAGACGACGAAGAGAAAGATAACAATACACTTTCTCAAGACTACAATGCTGAATATACAGCTGTCATTGACAACTATGTAGATAATGTTGTCATTTCAACCTATTCAAAGCAAAAAGAGAATGCAGAAAAATTATTAAATGCAGTCTTGAAATTTTCCGAGAGTGGCAGTCAGACTGACCTTGACAAAGCATGTGACGCATGGCGTTCCACTCGTGTGCCTTGGGAAGAGAGTGAAGCTTTCTTATTCGGTCCTGCCGCCACTTACAGTCTTGATCCATCCTTGGATTCTTGGCCATTGGATAAAGTTCAGATAGAGAAATACCTCAGCAGTTCCATTGATTTCGATGTAGATGGATTAGGCTCAACGGTTCGTGGATTCCACACATTAGAATACCTCTTGTTCGAAGACGGAAAAGCACGAAAAGCCTCAACAATCAGCGACAGACAAAAAGAGTATATGGTAGCTGTAGCTACTGGTATTCGTAATGATAGTTTTAAACTCTGGTATTACTGGAACGGCAACAATAACTTAAGCGATGACGACGAGGAACTGATTGAAGAGTTGGAGCCTGACGAGGCCGCTGATGGTTTCGGCAAGAGATTCAAACAACCTAACATGTATGATCAATTGTTCAAGACCCAAGCAGATGTCATCTCGCAGATCGTTGATGGTTGCACAGACATCTCAGGCGAAGTAGGTGAACAGAAGATCGGCGGTCCGTTTGAAAACAAAAACGTGGAAGATGTTGAGTCATGGTACTCATGGAACTCATTGGATGATTATAAGAATAACATCTTAAGTATCCAACATTCATACCTCGGCACATTATCAGACGATATCAATGACCTAGATAATGCAGGAAATGAACGTTCTATCTCTGGATTAGTAGCTAAAAGCAACAAAGATTTAGACAAGGAGATTCGTTCAGCTATACAAGCTGCTTATAAGGCTATCAACGCAATCCCTGCGCCTTTCCGTAACAACCTAAACGCATCTACAGAAATAAAAGATGCTATGGAGAAATGCGCAGAACTAACGGATCAATTAGAAAAGATAAAAACTGTCATTAAATAATAATTTTCTCACTTGCTATCTTCATTAACATTCAACCCAGAAATATTTTTCTGGGTTGATGTTAATAATTTAAGGTGAATGGATAAAACCCACCTTAAAATCATATATCAAATTCACTTTTTTATCTTGTCCTTAGAATTATGTGTAAAATACAATCCATCATACCGATTCTGTTTTTGCTTTTTTTCGCGTCATGCGACGATGAAACAAGCACGGATGATATGATGACAAAACCCAATGGAGACATAGCTCTCTTTGATGAACTATCCGCTGGCAGATCTACTGTTTTTCTATCCTCCAGTAAAGCGTATGACACGCCTGCATCTTGGGTGACAGGCAGCTTAGCTAGCAGATTCAACAACGGAGATCTTCTATACGACAATCCATACACAGAAGCATCAGGTCTAGGACCTGTCTATGCCGGCTATTCGTGTGGTAGTTGTCATAAAAACGCAGGACGAACCCCCTCCTCTCTTTTTTCACAGGGAGGCAGTGGAAACTATGGGTTCTCTTCCATGCTAGTTTATATCACAAGAAAAAATGGAGCTTTCTTCCGCAATTACGGTCGTGTGTTACATGATCAAACCATCTATGGATCAACTGCGGAAGGTAAACTCAAAGTAACCTATACCGAAAAGAGTTATCAGTTCCCTGATGGCGAAACCTATTCGTTGCAAACACCACACTATACCATCACCGATTGGTATGCCGACAGCATATCGCCAGAGGATTTATATATCTCTGTCCGTATTCCATTGCGACATGTGGGCATGGGGCAAATCATGGCTTTAGACAGAAATGAGCTCTTACGTGTTGAGTCACTCAGCAACTATCCTGAATATGGTATCAGCGGACGACTAAACTATATCACAGAACGTGGCGTATATCAAATCGGTGTCTCAGGAAACAAAGCCCAACATGCCGATTTAACAGTTGAATTAGGTTATTCCAGTGATATGGGAATCACCAACACACGCTATCCTGAAGAAGTCTGTGCAGGACAATCACAGAGTCCGATGTTTTATCATGGCATAGAAGTATCATCCGAAGAGATGGAGGATGTTGACCTCTATATGCAATGCCTGGGTGTACCCGCCAGACGATATGTGAATAACTCAATCGTAAAGAAAGGGGAAGCGGCTTTCTATGCCGCTAAATGTAACCTATGTCATATCCCCACTCTACACACTCGTCCGGAAGGCAGCACACTACTCAACGGGACGCGACTTCCTTGGTTAGGGGGACAGACCATCCATCCTTATTCTGATTTCCTACTTCACGACATGGGTCCAGAGCTTGATGATCACCTCAAATCAGGATTGGCCTTCGGCTGCGAATGGAGAACCACTCCATTGTGGGGAATTGGACTTCAGGCGATTGTCAATGGTCACACGCAATTCCTACATGATGGACGTGCAAGGAATCTGAAAGAAGCCATTCTATGGCATGGCGGTGAAGGAGCTGTCTCACGAGAACTATTCAAGAAGATGGACAAAGAAGACCGAAATGCACTTATTGTATTTCTGGAAACATTATAAAAGAAACATATAAATCAAACAAGAACTATTTTCTCCATAACGATATGAAAACGAAAATCAAACTAATCATAGCTGCAATCCTATTATCCAATGCTATTTTTGCAGCAACAGTAGAATACAAAGAGATTGATGACAAATACATCGAAAGTGATGTTGTACGACTGGATGAGAAGAAAGGATTATCCATCGAAACAAAAGCAGGTGATTTTGCATTCAAGCCCTACTTGCTTGTTCAAACCACAGCCAACTACAACTGGTATGATGACGAAGGATTAAACCTGGCTGATCAAGATAAGATAGCTAACATCGGATTCGGTATTCCCAATGCCATCATCGGTTTCTCTGGTAAAGCTTTTAATATCATCACTTTTAACATCGCTTTAAATGCAGCCAAAAGCGGTTCGAACCTGCTACAACAAGCATGGTTTGACATCAACATCAAGGATGCATTACGAATCCGTGCCGGTAAATTTAAAGTTCCTTACTTGCAAGGGTATCAAACAACATTAGGGGAAACACTCTTCCCTACTCTTCCGTTGTCTATGACCACCAATGCCAATCTGAACATGAGTTTGAATGCTGTCAACCCAACCTTCGGCTTGGGATTCGACCTCGGTGTTCAAGTTCATGGTATCGTAAAAGAGAAGTTTCAATATCAAGTGGGCGTATTCAATGGAAACAACGGCGGACTATCCGCTAATAAGACGATGAGCGATGATCATAAAGGATTACCCTCTCTCTTATATGCAGGAAGAATAGCTTTCATGCCTTTCGGTGTCATGCCTTCACATCAAGGGATCCCTTCCGATTTGGAGAATAACAAACTACTGTTCGGCCTGTCAGCCAACTATAACGTGGAAGCGGAAGATGAAAGTTCTAATGACTTCCGATGTGGTGCCGAACTATCATGGCTATACCATCGTTTCTTCTTCTCTGGAGAATTCTACTATCTACGCATGAATTGGACGGAGAGAATGCAACAACAAACAACGTTCGACCAACTAGGTGGATATGTTCAAGCAGGATATTTCATAACAGAAAAGATACAACCAGCTCTTCGCTACGATTTATATAACCGAAACGGATTAGATAAAAAAGGGTATCTCAACGCACCTGCTGCATGTTTCAACTACTATTTTGTCAGATGCAATCTGAAACTGCAACTCATGTATCAATACATGGGTCGATACGGGCATGAGACACAGTTAGACAGAGACAATGATGACACAGGTCTTGCAACCCATACGGCCATGGCATTATTGCAATATACATTCTAATTCTTCCACATTATATAAATCATAAAGCGATGAAAGAGAGTACATTGAGAATCATCATCCTGACATTATCCACCTTCCTACTCACCAGCTGTGATAGCGGAGATATTTATGAGAACTTCAACTCCGAAGCTGAAGGCTTATCTTGTACCGCAACGGTATCATTCATCAACACCTCAACATGGCCTGTTGATTATCAGATTGTCATTGCAGCATTTAACCAGAATGATTATCCACTCATCACAAAAGGAATCAGCAAACCGGCTGTCGGCGACACCCTTCAACTATCACTGAATGGAATACCCGAAAACTGCTCCGAGATATCAATTGCATTACTGAACAAGAGCAAACGACTGGTGAATCATTTTTTCACACATGTTATCACAGACGAAGAGCGAGCAAAGAATCTCATACAGCTAACAGCTACGGAAATAAATCTTCTGGATTATAATCGAATACAGCAGCAATTCTTTTCCAACTGCATCAACTGTCATGGTGCAAGTGAGAAGGCTGCGGCAGGACTTTTCTTAACCGAAGGTAAAAGCTATGATGCGATTGTGAACAAAACATCGAGCAAAGACACGACAGCCAAGATCGTTCTGCCAGGATTTCCTGAGAAAAGTTTCATCATTCATGTGTTGGAAGGCAAAGCCGAGAACCTGCATTACAACCATACAAACGTAAGTTTCAACAGCGAAACCGAAGACATCGAATTACTAAAAGCATGGATCAATCAATTGAAATAACCGAAAGCAATGAAAGAAAACATAAATATCAATCTAACGAATGTATCTATCACCTCATGTTCATATCGATCAACGCTTGATGAACAGTCAACGACTGAGAATCACATGGTTCTCAGCTGCAATCCTTTCATTAACTTTGATGCACAACTGGATGCTTTGTTCCATGCTTTGCAACAACTAACGGATGGAAGGTATGGAACCTGTCTGTTCATTCGTTTCTTTTTGAGCGATGCGAGCAATCAAACGAAAAAACTACAGGAGAAATTAGCGAAGCAAAACAGCTGCGCAACAATCTCCATCATACAGCAACCCCCTCTCGACGGATCAAAAATAGCGGCATGGTGTTACTTTGCCACGAATATGCAACAAGAGAAACACAACCAATATACGCTCTTTTCTCACAACGGATATCAGCATCTCTGGAGTGTAGAGAAAGGTGAAAACGGGTCTGCTTTCGATCAAACACATGCCTTACTGGACTTTGAGGAAAAGAAAGCTAACACGTCAGAGATGTGCATCAAAGAGAACTGCATCCGTACATGGTTCTATGTTCAAAACATAGATGTGAACTATATGGGCATGGTGAACGCCAGAAAACAATTTTTCAAACAGATCGGATTAACCAGTAAAACGCACTACATCGCCAGTACAGGTATCGAAGGGAAATCGGACACACCCTCTTCCTTTGTCCGCTTAGACAGTTACTACGTCAAAGGATTACAAGACGGTCAGATTCAATATCTTCAGGCTTTATCACATCTGAATCCCACCTATGAATATGGAGTCACTTTCGAACGAGCAACAGCCGTTCACTATGGCGACAGAAAGCATATCTTTCTTTCCGGCACAGCCAGCATCAACAATAAAGGTGAGATCCTTTATGAAGGTGACATTGAAAAGCAGACCTATCGGATGTGGGAGAACTGCGATGCATTGTTACAGGAAGCAAATGGCTCCCTTGATAATCTTGTGCAAATGCTGATCTACTTACGAGACACGGCAGACTATCATCTTGTCAAACAGCTATTTGACAAACGCTTTCCGAACACCCCTAAAGTGATTGTTCTTGCCCCCGTCTGTCGTCCAGGTTGGTTGATTGAGATGGAAGGAATCGCTATTGTTGAAAACGAAGAAGCTGAATATTCCAATTATTAATGAAATTTCAATCTCTTAATTTTTAATTATTTCCTACTTTTGCAAGAAAGTAAGGTTCATCAACATTAACTACCCTATTCATGAATTCATTGTCCAAAAAGATTCCTTTTATATTCCTTATTCTTACGGTCATATCACTCATTGTCTGTTCTTTCTTAAGCAGGTCATCAAATGAGCTTATCAGGAATTTTTCCTATACCAACCCCTTTATGATTGCACTATGGGCAGCTACGGCAATCACGTCCCTTTACAGCCTAATATCACAAAAAATAGCTTCCAAAAACAAGCCATCTTTTTTGATTCATCTATCATTGGTACTGATACTGGTAGGAGCACTGACGACCCACCTCACAAGCACGAGAGGACATATCTATATTCCGAAAGGCGAGACAGTCAACTTTTTCTATAACTCTATTGAAAAAACGCGTTTGCCACTACCCTTCAGCATCACACTCGATGATTTTGAAATCATATACTATGAAGGAACCAATACACCAGCCGATTATCGAAGCACATTAACCATAGACAAAGAGGGGCAGAAGAAAACGGTGACAATCTCCATGAATAAGATTTATGAACAGGATGGCTACCGAATCTTTCAGGCCTCATATACACCAGATTATACAGCCTCCTCTTTTATCATCAATTATGACAGATGGGGAGTCAACCTCACCTACACGGGTTATTTACTCTTCTTAATCTCTATGATTGCACTCTTCTTTCATCCTAACAGTCTCTTCAGATCCATATTGAAAAATCCACTTTGGAAAACATTTATAATCATTCTCATCTGTTCCCTTCCGTCACAATCCAAGGCAACAGCAAAGACACTCTCCGAAGCCGATGCGAAACAGTTCGGTGAGCTATTCATCCAACATCAAGACCGTATCTCTACCATAGATGCTTTTGCAACCGATTTCACCAAGAAACTATACGGTAAAAGTTCATACAACGGATTAAGTGCCACGCAGGTACTCTGCGGATGGATTTTCAATCCTCAAGAGTGGCAATACGAGCCCATGATAAAGATCAAAGACAAAGAAGACCAGAAACTATTAGGGACGACTGGCATGGCTCGATTCATTGATTTCTTCACGGCTGATCAAAAATATAAAATACAACTGGCACAGATTGACTGCCTCCGTAAGAATAGAGACGAAGCCGTAATGAAAAGATTAAAAAAGCTTGATGAGAAAGCAGAATTAATCGCTATGCTAGAGAATGGTAATTTCATGAAGATCTTCCCTATCAAACAAAACGATAAATGCAGATTAGTATCACCCGCAGACAGTGCGATAACAAACATCGCCAAAGAAGACTCCCTGCTCCTCAATCATTTCTTCTCCCTGCTGTATGAATCCTATCAAAAAGAAGAACCATGTGGCGAATGGATAGCAAAATTCAAGAGCTATCAAATCAAGCAATTAGGAGATGCAGCTCCTTCTATCGTTCAACAAAAAGCAGAGAAACTATACTTGCAATTCAATTACACAGCGCTATGCAGCTACATCACACTCACCATAGGCATACTGGCATTTATACTTTTATGCATCCATCTATATAATCCAGAAAAGAAATGGAACGACAAACCGTTCTTCTACTTCCTCTTAGCTTGTTCGCTATACCTCACATTCATCATTGTTC
Organism: Paludibacteraceae bacterium; assembly: GCA_045113275.1. Taxonomy (GTDB): domain Bacteria; phylum Bacteroidota; class Bacteroidia; order Bacteroidales; family Paludibacteraceae; genus UBA1181. The sequence continues at coordinate 3,504 of JBGUIU010000171.1, read as the reverse complement.
TCCGCAGTATTGTGGCAGAGCGACTACCTTTTTCCAATGGACATGAGACATTGTTGTTTATAGCCTGGACGGCACAATTCACAGCGCTGTTGAGCCATCATAGATTTAAAATCATCCTTCCTGTAGGCATTCTGATCTCTGGATTCGCACTATTAGCCTCATCACTTAGCGATATGGATCCGCAGATAACCCCGCTCATGCCTGTTCTCAATTCGCCCCTATTAAGCATCCATGTATCACTGATGATGATCTCCTATACATTTGCAGGATTCATAGCATTGATCAGTATCGCATCATTAATCCTACATGCATTAAAAGGAGAAAACTCCGCAGAGAAACGATTCATGTTACTGAATCAACTACTACTCTACCCGACACTCTTCTGTATGTCAATCGGTATATTCATCGGTTCGATATGGGCAAATGTCTCATGGGGAGATTATTGGTCATGGGATCCTAAAGAGACATGGGCTTTGATATCAATGCTTATCTATGCCATACCATTGCATGGAACACAAATTAGATTTCTCAACAAGCCGATCTATTTCCATCTATACCTTTCATTAGCATTAATAAGTATATTAACCACTTATTTCGGAGTGAACTATTACTTTGGAGGAATGCATAGTTATGCATAGAAGATTGGCAATATATACACGGGAAGCAAAATGGTTTCCGCTTCGAACCGCAAGTCTTTTGTGTAAACAAGATACCGATTGGCAATACGTGATGAGAATTTGAGACAATTTTCTTTTAAATATTCTATTCGTTCTAATTTATTAAAAATCAGTAACTATTTTACATTTTTATGAGGGAATAATTTCAAAAAACCACATTTTTATGAGGGAATAATTTTAAAATTCTACATTTTTATGAGGGAATAAATCGAATACACCTAACATTGAGGAATATATGTTCCCAAATGCAAATCGAGACGATTTTCGGGGTCTGAAGGGCCAATCACTTTACATAACTCAGGGCAACGTCCTGGGATGAGAACGCATGAAGGAAGTACGCCCCCGGAGGGGGCAAAAGAATGTTCACCTGTGATACAACCTTAGGCCCGACGATACAATTGCCTCTGAAACTCGAAATATTGCTGACGTATTTGATTAATGTCCATACACAGATTGACCATCGCATCGTTTATGGTACCGTATTTCATGTTGATTAGTGTTGCTAGATTATTGGTTGTGAATTCTCGATAGCTATTGCGCAGATATTGCTCCATCAAGAAATCAATAAATACTTTTTGTGCGGCATTCTGTTTCTTGTAATAATCCTCTCGAACCAATTCAACTCGTTTGATTCGTTCTATTGGGGTGGTTTCATAGGCAATGTACTCTAACACATCCAATAAGTCGCAATCCTCTCGTCCCATAACACGCTGTATGGACTGTAATTTTTCTTCATGAAAACCTTCTTGCTCAAGGTGTTCGAGCAATGCTTGCCGAGTATCAGGATGTTCCCATTGCTTGCGCAAATCCTCTGGTCCATTGAAAAATGATGGAAGGCGACCAAAAAGTTCTTGTATCAACTCTTCTATCGAAATCAGTTTATCTCCATACTGGAATTTTTCTGTCCACCTCGTTTGCAATTCAATTGTTCGTTTGTTGGAAAGGCGAACTGTTATCTTCTTATTCTGTTTGTTGCCTCCATCACAAGTGCATGGAAGATGCCCACACACAGGACAAACCTGCGGAACGCCACCTGCTTCTGTCTCTCCTTCGTCAGAGGCTTCTGAACCTGACCTTGTCTGTTTATTACAGGTACATGGATAGTTACCACACACAGGGCAGTATGGATCTCCGTCCCATTCTGCATCTTGGAAGTTTTTGTTTGCGCCTACAAAATCATAAATGGTAAAGTAGTATTTGTCATCGAAAAGACGTGTGCCTCGTCCGATGATTTGTTTGAATTCCACCATGTTGTTCACGGGACGCATCAGCACAATGTTGCGCACATTTCGGGCATCCACACCTGTGGATAGTTTCTGTGACGTGGTGAGTATGGTGGGTATCTTCCGTTCATTATCTTGGAATAGTTTCAATGTATCTTCTCCATCGGCTCCATCGTCGGCGGTGACACGCTTACAATAGTTAGGGTCTGGACTCTTCTTATACTGATTGATCATGTCGCGAATGACGTGAGCATGTAGTTGGGTGGCGCAGAAGACAATGGTCTTCTCGTCTGGATTGATTTGTGACAACAGCTCCTTTACACGATGCTCATCACGCTGGCGGATCTCTATCTTTCCGTTATAGAAATCTTGCTCGGTGTAGGTCTTCTCCGTGTCGATGTCACCTGTTACATCATCGTCTGAATCATAAATGTATTCGTCGATATTACTCTCTGAGATACATACACGGAAAGGTGTCAGGTAACCGTCGGCAATGCCTTGCTTGAGCGAATAGGAATAGACAGGTTTGCCAAAATAGCGATAGGTGTTGGCATTGTCATTTCGCTTTGGAGTGGCAGTCATACCAAGTTGGTAAGCGTCTGAAAAGTATGTCAACAGTTCATGCCACTGGCTCTCATCATGTGCTCCTCCACGGTGACACTCGTCGATAATGATGAAATCGAAGAATTTTTTATGATATTGTTTGTAATAGGGTTTTCCACTCTCGTCATCGCACATGAATGTCTGGAAGATGGTGAAATAGAGATGCCTTGCCATCGGCACTTTGTCATGATTCTTATGCAGCTCATCGGGTGTGATGCGCACCATGGCATCCTCAGGGAACTGTTCGAAGTCGTTGATGGCTTGGTTGGCAAGTATATTTCGGTCGGCAATGAAGAGTATGCGAGGCTTCTGGTCTTTGCCATGAAGGTTCCAGTTGGTTTGAAAGAGTTTCCAGCATATTTGGAATGCGGTATAGGTTTTACCTGTACCTGTAGCCATGGTGAGGAGAATCCGTTTTTGTTCATTGGCAACAGCGCAGAGTACATTGTTGATAGCATTGGCTTGATAGTAACGAGGTTCTCGACCGCCACCTCTGTTGAAAGGTAGCAAGTTGAACTTGTCGCGCCACACATGCGCAACTGGATAGGTCATCTGCCACAGCTCGGTTGGAGAAGGGAATGCATCGACGAATCCTTCAGTTGAAGGTATTTCATACTCTCCGTCTGCATTCTTCACACCCATGTCTATAAAGTAAATTTGGTCACCATTGGTGGAATAGGCATAACGAATCTGTAGCATCTCGGCATATAGTTTGGCCTGAGGCACACCCATCGAAACATTTGTCTCGTCCGATTTCGCCTCAATGACAGCCAGTTTCACGCCCATATACTCCAAGATGTAGTCCACCTTCTTAGGGTGACGAGCCTTGAGTTTCTCCACTCGTCCTGGTGCTATAAGGTAAGCCCGTTGTTCGTTGAGGATTTGACTATCCGGGAACTCTTTTTGTTCCCAACCTGCTTTATAGAGAGCTGGATCAATTTTTACTCTGCGTGTTGTGCTTTCATCCATAGGCTATTCAAATATTTTTTTGAGCAATGACT
>JBGUIU010000170.1:0-25333 GCA_045113275.1 Paludibacteraceae bacterium | reverse complement strand
TCACATCGTTCTGGCGAGACGGAAGACACCACCATTGCAGATATTGCAGTTGCCACCAACTCAGGTCAAATCAAGACTGGTTCACTTTCAAGAACCGACCGTATGGCTAAATACAATCAATTGATCCGTATAGAGGAAGAATTAGGAAAATCGTCTCAATATAGTTATAAAAGAATCAAGTGACATTTTGTCTTTGATAGTATAAATCATAATTGAAGAAAAGGTCGTGTTGTGAAGCACGACCTTTTTATACGGAAATTCTATTAGTGCATCGATTGTATATTATTTTTATCTATTACATTCTACATACATTAAATCTATTCTGCCTTTTATTATCTCAGATGTGGTAATGTTCCATCCATGTCCCTTGAGAAAAATGGCATATTGTTATTCATTGCCGTTTTCTTTTTTGGTAAGGAGACCATATTTACGTAATATAGTCTCCTCATATAATTGATAAAAACTCTTTCGAATGAGGTTTTTACAAAGATTCAAGTATTCTTTTTAAGACTGTTTCACAAGATATTTCACGGTTAGCAGCTTCTGGAATCACTAAGGATTGAGGACTTTCAATCACTTCATCTGTTACGATCATATTACGGCGTACTGGCAGACAATGCATAAAGAAAGCGTTGTTAGTTAATGCCATTTTTTCTTTACTAACTGTCCAGCTCATATCTTTGCTTAATATTTTTCCGTAGTTAGGATCTTGGTATGCCGACCAGTTTTTTGCATAAACAAAATCAGCTCCTTTTAAAGCTTCATCTTGATCATATACTACTTTTGCACCTCTAACAAACTTTTCATCTAACTCATATCCTTTTGGATGAGTGATAACAAAATCTACATTTGCTTCGTTCATAAAATCTGCAAAAGAGTTAGGTACAGCTTGAGGCAATGATTTAGGATGTGGAGCCCATGTCATAACTACTTTAGGACGAGCCACTTTTTTATGTTCTTCAATTGTTATTAAATCGGCAAATGCTTGTAGAGGGTGAGCGGTAGCTGATTCCATACTAAAGACTGGTTTGCCTGAATATTTAATAAATTGATTCAAAATGGTTTCTTCATAATCGAATTTTTTATCTTCGAAACGAGCAAAAGAACGAACTCCGATCACATCGCAGAATTGTGCCATAACTGGAATTGCTTCTAACAAATGTTCAGACTTATCACCATCCATAATGACACCTCGCTCTGTCTCTAGTTTCCATGCTCCTTGGTTGACATCCAAAACAATGGTATTCATACCTAGATTCATACCTGCTTTTTGGGTACTTAAACGGGTACGTAAACTATTGTTGAAGAAAACACAAAGCAACGTTTTATTTTCACCTAATTGCTTATATGCGTAACGATTTTTTTTAATTTTCAAAGCTTCTTGCACCGCCTTGTTTAAATCACCAAGATCGGATGCCATCAATAATTTCTTCATTGTTTTATATTACTATTTCGACAATTTATTTTTTGCAAAAATACACAAAAAAGCAATATTCTATTATGTTCGACTTCAAATATCGAAATCTATTTATTCATCTTTGTTTTACCTTCATTTTTTTTCTTATGAAAGTACGTTATTTGTAACGCTTCCATATTTAGATACATTAGTATTAAAAAATCTGTGAAGTGATTTTAAAAAATCCCAATACATCACAAGCCGAATATTCATCTCTTACAACATAAAAAAACAATGTCGAAAAACCATTTGAAGATTTAAAAAAGTGACCAAAGTAATAACATTATGTATGAAATTTTAGTGTAGAATAATCAAAATGTAATTTTTTTTTAAAAAAATCTAACAAAATGTTTGTGTGTATAAAAATTTTATGTACATTTGCAATGTAAAAATGATAAAGATATGGAAGCAAGTAAATCATACAACATGTTTTTGAGTAATACTCAGAATAAAAAGCAGCAGAACCAGAATAATAATCAGGTTCTCAATTGTTTGTTGTATGCATTTACCAGTCGAATGCGATAGTTTAATAGAAAGAGATAAAGTAACAGAGGCTGGTTCTTTTAGAATCAGCCTTTTTTTTAACACATTAAAAACATAAGAACATGAAGAAAATTGAAGCAATTATTCGAAAAACGAAATTCGAAGATGTAAAAGAGGCATTATTGCAATCTGACATCAACTGGTTTGAGTATCATAGTGTTCACGGTATCGGTCAAAGTCGTGAAGAGCGTATTTATCGAGGTGTACAATATGCGACGGATGTGATTGAGCGTGTTGCGTTGACCATTGTATGTCGTGATCAGTTTGTAGAGCCTACCATCAAAGTCATATTAGAGGTAGCGCATACAGGTGAGATAGGGGATGGACGAATTTTCGTAAGTGATGTGATTGATACGTGGAGTATCCGAACAGGCGAAAATGGAGACACCGTCTTAAGAGATAAGAAATAAAAAAACAAAGTATAAACAATTAAATCTTAATAATATGGACGAAGTAGGATTATCACTCGATACAGTGTGGATGTTATTAGCCGCTATGTTGGTTTTCTGGATGCAACCAGGTTTTGCCTTGTGTGAGGCAGGTTTTACACGTAGCAAGAACACCGCAAATATTTTAATGAAGAATTTTGTAGATTTTATATTTGGATCTCTTCTCTTCTTTTTCATTGGTTTTGGTTTCATGTTTGGTAGTGATGGTGCAGGCTTTATTGGAGCACCTAACTGGGGAGATCTTTCTTTTTATACAGGTGAACTTCCTGTAGAGGGTTTCTTGATTTTTGAAACTGTTTTTTGTGCTACTAGTGCTACTATTGTGAGTGGTGCGATGGCAGAACGTACGAAATTCTCAATGTACTTAGTCTATAGTGCTGTCATTTCGTTGATTATCTATCCAATAGAAGGTCATTGGACATGGGGTGGTGGCTGGTTGTGTGACAGCACTGCTGGTAGTTTCATGATGGATACATTCGGTGATGTATTTCATGATTTTGCTGGTTCAGCTATTGTACATAGTGTAGGTGGTGTATTGGCACTTATCGGCGCACTTGCATTAGGTCCACGTTTAGGAAAATATAGTAAGGACGGAAAGAGTCACGCTATTCCAGGACATAACTTAACAATGGCAGCACTTGGAGTTTTCATCTTGTGGTTAGGTTGGTTCGGATTCAACCCAGGAAGCCAATTAGCAGCCTCTGGAGAAGTGAACCGTGTAGCTATTTCACATGTATTCCTTACAACAAACCTTGCAGCAGTATCAGGTGGTTTGGCTACCATGTTTGTTACTTGGTTTAAATACAAAAAACCTTCTCTCTCATTGACTCTTAATGGTGTTTTGGCTGGACTTGTAGGTATCACAGCAGGATGTGATGTAGTTTCACCTCTTGGTTCTGTAATTATCGGACTTGTTTGTGGTACAGTACTTGTATTTGCCATAGAGTTTATTGATCATAAATTACACATTGACGATCCAGTTGGTGCATCTTCTGTTCATGGAGTATGTGGTATTCTTGGAACATTGATGACAGGTTTACTTTCAACTTCTAATGGTGCATTTTACGGTCACGGTTGGGGATTCTTTGGTGCAGAGTGCTTCGGTATCCTTGTCATCGACTTATGGGCTGCAGCTTGTGGATTCATCCTATTCTTTGGAATCAAGAAATTACATGGTCTTCGTGTAGATGCTCGTATAGAGGAAGAAGGACTTGATATTTATGAGCATGGAGAGAGCTGTTATAACTAAAAAATTAACATACATAAAAATAAAAGATTATGAAAAATCCAGTTAGATTATTTATTCTTATGGCATTGCCTCTCATTGGGGTGACTACCATAAAGGCAGAAGGTGAAGAAAAAACAGAAGAAGAGGAAGAAAAGTTTTCTGCTACTATCGGTACAGATTTCGTGAGTCAATATATCTGGCGTGGCCAAGATTTAGGAAGTTTCTCAGTACAACCTACTATGGGTATCGAATATAAAGGTCTTTCATTATCAGCATGGGGAAATATAGGAATTTCTAATCATGATGATACAAAGGAATTAGATCTGACGTTGAGTTATACTAAAGGTGGTTTCAATATTGGTATCACGGATTATTGGTTCAGCGAGGGACTTAACCCCTATGGAAAGTATTTCAAATACAAGGCACATGAGACAAACCATTTGTTTGAGGCTAACATTGGATATGACTTTAAAGTTCTTGCTTTACAATTCTATACAAACTTCGCTGGTAACGATGGTTTGAATAAGGATGGAAAACGTGCTTATAGTTCATATTTTGAGATTTCTGCTCCTTTCAAGCTCGCTAAATGTGATTGGGAAGGTGCTATAGGAATGGTTCCATATGCTACTGATTTCTATGATGTCAATGGTTTTGCGGTCATTAATATTTCGCTTAAAGTGACAAAGGATATTCGGGTGACAGATTCGTTCAGCATTCCTATTTTCGGACAATTGGTAGCTAATCCTAGAAGTGAAAAAGCTTATTTCGTTATTGGATTTACATTGCAACCATAGTTAATAATGGGGGTGTATCAAGATTGAGTAATTGAGATATACCCTCTTATCTTAATCCATGAGAATGGATACTTTTCTTAATTAGTTCATGGTAGAAAAGGGGCTGTCCCAAATGTTGGACAGCCCCTTTCGTATATGAATTTGTTTATAGCTTTACTTTTTCAAGAATTGATGATAAGAAGAATTATTATCCGTTATGATCTGCATTGAATAAACGCCCTTATGAAGACTTTGTACATCTAATGTAATGAGTGATTGAGTTGCTTCTTTTGATAAGCGTATTTTTCCTAGTTCGTCATATACAATTACACGAATATTTTGAGCGTCTTTCACTTCAATATTCAGTTGATCGATAACTGGATTAGGATAAATCATTACATTAGAAGAGAGAACATCATGTGTATTAACAAATTCTTGTTGTTTGCAATATTCATAAATGGATCCATTTCTTTCTCCTGGAGTAGGGGAATATAATTTTAATTCTCCATTCTGACATGTGTTATAATAGACTTTCCATTCTGATGATGAATCCTCTACACGTCCTAAAGAAGCATTTTGTTCTATAGGAGAATAAGCGACAATATCTACAGGATTATATTCATCGCATGCTCTGTATAGATAGATGAACGATTCATCATTTGTATTGGAAAGTTTAAAGTCAACATGGTGCAATCCTCTAAATGGTTTATTATCTGCCCAGAATACAAAGTGACCGCCAGGAGCCAATTTCGTCTCTTCGTAACCATAAGGGATTTGGCTCTTGAATGGTTTGTCAGGATTGTCTGTTAGGTACAAACCTGCAATGTTAAAGGTATCTGTTCCGTTATTATAGATCTCAAACCAATCTGGGTGGTTGCCATATTCATCTGTAATTTTAGATGCAGAATCGTTGGATGGTGCAATCTCGGAGATGAGTAGAGGAATATCAGGGCAAGTAGAAGAGATCTTCTCAAAAACAGCCGTGATAGTTTTGTTCTCAGACAAAGTGGTTACAAGAATAGGATTTGTCAACATATTTGATGATGCACCTCCTTCATAATTCACAGTCATATTTAATTTGAAGGTTAAATCGGAACTTGATCCTTTATCTTGGTGTACTTCTACAGCAATTGTATTTGTTCCTTGTACCAATAAGTTAAATAACTCAGAAGACTTATCAATTTTAAATGTCATCTCCTCATCGTTCTTATACGTGGTAGCAGGTGTATTGCCTGTCACAGTTCCTTCGATATTATCTCTTTTAACTTCTGTACCATTGATATACAATACGAAAGCATCGTCATATGTTATGGTGAAAGAGAGATTTTTGATGGTTGAAGGATTTCCTAAATTAAACTGATTTCTGAAATATCCTGTGATGTACTTATTCTCTGGGTCTTCTCCATAATCCAAGACCGTATTGTAGTCTGAGAGTGATGAAGCATATCCAAATTTACCGAATCCTTCTTCCCAATTAGAATCATCGAATGAGGATTTTGTCCAATTCGTATTTGACATACCATCCTTTTCATAGTAATATTTCCATACAGAATTGCTGTTTAATAGTTTTTCTGATGAAGAACCTTCTCCCATCTTCCAATAGCTGAATTGATATCCCAAAGGTGCTATAGCTTCCAGTTTCAATTGTTTTCCAGCGAAATATCTACCAGAGAAGGCAGGCATATTCACTAGTTCGTCGTTCATGATGAAATGTACACCTGAGATATTAGCAGAAAAATCTAGCGATATCTCGGAGCCTAAATCATAATAATCCTTGAGGTACTTGTACACATAAGTTGGACGGTCAACAGCGAACTGAATCATTGATTTAGCATGTGATAATTCACTTAGATTGTTATTCTCTCTAAATGATGCGCAATACTCTTTTTTTACTACAGTTACAATGCTATCCCATACATCCTGTACTCGTTTGCATGTAAAGGTAGTTCCTAAATGTATCAAGTTACGATTTAAGAATTTCTCCTTGAACACATCATTTTGCATCAGGTGTCTAAAGATTGTTGTTTTCCATGCAGCTTCTTCATCATACTTGTATGTTGAACCATTTTTTGTTCCATTAGACCAGTTAATTTTACTTCCTTCGCCAGTGCACCATTCAAGGGAATTTAATGAAACGTCGCAATAGTTGGTAGCACCTGAGCCATAAAGTCCCAGACCGAAATCTGTATCAAATACGATCCAACGGAAACGTCCGTTTTCTTTTTCTCTCCATAGTTTACAGTTGTTTCCAGGCCAGTCTGTATTGACGATGAATTGTTCGAAGATCTGGTAGTCGATGTATTCATCCATATCAATGTACTTAGCTGCCTGCTCGTAATAAGTATTAGATTTAGGGTCGTTGTTTTCTAGGAATGAAACCATTTGATGATACGCATCAGCGTCGCCTGTTGTAGCTTCTACGCCCTGTGTATTTGTCAGTTTTATCAAATCCATGTTTTCATCATCCAACCCATAGTTAGCTTCAACATAATCACCATTTGTTCTTTCACGTAATCCCATCAATCCTATATATTCACCATTAATGAAGTAAGCCACCGGCTGATATGCCTGATAGTCTAAGTTCATTACTTTTCCGAGTGATTGCATATAGCCATCACGGCATCTTACCCATTGAGGGTCGTATGCGTTACCTCCATTACGAAGATGGACACTGGTATATTTATTATTGGGTTTATCGGCGAAGAACTTATAATTTAAAACATCCTTACCTGAGCCCATCTTTTTTCCGGCTTTGATTTTCAACGATTTTACATCGTATCCACGAGAGCAACCTCCTATCACAGCAGCTTCAGCTTCGTGAGTCAGCACTTGTTTTCCATTAACAATGTATTCGAAGTTGATAGGTCGTTTCCAATCCTGCATGAAATTTGCCTTACCAGATCCTAAACAAGATGTAGTGATAGGTGCTCCATTCGTTCCTTTTACGCAAATACCTACTTTATTATCATAGAAATAGTCTTCGTCTACTACCAAGGATACAATAGGGACTGTAAATGAGCCACCACAATCGTTATGTTTACTATCTAAGAATAAGAAGGAGCCTGTTAAGATAGAGCTAGGTAGATACCCCTCTGCGTATGCACGAGCGCGGATAACTGTGTTGCTGGTAATAGTTAATGCTGAGGTGTATTTGAGACTATTTTTATTTGGTTCTGTTCCATCAATTGTGTAGTAGATCTTCGTATTAGGTGTAGAAGAGGAGATAGAAACAGATATATTTCCATTCTGGACGCCAGGAGTAGCACCAGAGAATTTAGGTTCAGCACATCGAAGTGAGAGACTGGATACAGCGGTTTTGTTTTCTTTTTTAGGAGAAGGTTCCATATACCCATCAGGACCATACGATATATGTGTGTACATCGCAGGGTAGGTGAGTTGAGACACCAATTTCTTAGATGCATCATAAAGATACAATCTACCTCCGTCTGAATCTAGTTTATACTTGGAATGTCCGGTCTGGAGTACTTCATCAAAAAAGATGAGTTGATATCCTTTAGCTGGGATCACATTACTATCTGTAATGATCCATTCCCATTTCAATTTGTATTCTGACTTCCCAGTTAGTTTTTCATGTACGATTTTATATCCTTTTAAATCTACAGAACTAGATCCTGAGTTATAAAACTCAACATAGCCAGGGAAATTGTATGTCGATGCACTATCCATATACGAGGAGATGTTGCAAGGCATTACCTCGTTAATTGATATTTCCGCAGATGCATTCCATGCAACCAGAAATAATAATCCTAATATAAATCTTCTTGTTTTACCCATTTCAATACAAATTTTATATCCTCTAGTAGTTTATAATGTTTAGTCTCATTCACCTAGATGAAAAAAAGGCGCAAATTTTTTCACCACTCCTCTTTGGCGAATATATATAAAAAGTCTTAGAATAAAAAATTTGAATTGATAAAAATTAATTGGTTTTATACGAAAGTGCTTATATTCAAGATAAAAGAAAAATATTTATTGATAAAAAAAAGTTAGCCGAAGAAAAGATAGGCAATTAAGATAGCGGCAATAATTCCACCAAAATCAGCTACTAATCCTGCCGTTACAGCGTATCGAGTTTTTTTAATACCGACTGAACCAAAATACAATGCGATGATGTAAAATGTGGTATCTGCAGAGCCTTGGAACATACATGATAATCGTCCTACAAAAGAGTCTGGTCCGTATGTTTTCATGGCTTCCACCATCATGGCTTTGGCTCCGCTACCGCTTAAAGGTTTCATCAAGGCAGTGGGCAGGGAATCCACAAATCGGACATCAGTCGTAAAGATGGCGAAAATTTTTTGTAGGACTGAAATAAACAAGTCCATCGCTCCTGATGCGCGAAATACGCCTATGCCGACTAACATACCAACTAAATAAGGTAGGATCTTTATAGAGGTCTCAAAACCTGTCTTAGCTCCATCGATAAAGGCTTCGTAAACATTGATTCTTTTATATGCTCCTACTACTATGAATATTATGATGATAGATAACAGTAAGAAATTACCTCCGATTTTGGATACAAGATAGGCTGTCTTACTATCTAATAAGGAGAATCCATATACTAATAAAAGAATAAAGATGGCCAATCCGAGAATCCAGCCGATTACAACTCGATTCCAAATATTTAGTTTCTGTCGAATACCAACATACAAGATAGCGGTGATGGTAGAGAAAAAAGTAGATATTAACAGAGGTACAAATATATCCGTTGGATTCGATGCTCCCATGATGGCTCTTTGTGCCATAATTGTAACGGGTATAATCGTAAGTCCTGATGTGTTTAATGCTAAAAACATAATCTGAGCATTCGAGGCTACCTCTTTCTGTGGATTCAGTTCTTGCAGACTATTCATAGCTTTTAACCCGATCGGTGTTGCGGCATTATCCAATCCTAACATATTGGCTGCAAAGTTCATTACTAATTGTCCGTTAGCGGGATGAGAAGCTGGTATTTCTGGGAATAATTTAGAGAAGAAAGGAGCTATGATACGGGAAAGGAAGTTGATGGCACCTGCTTTTTCACCGATGTTCATCAGTCCCAACCATAATATCATTACACCGCCTAAGGGTAATGCAATGTCCATTACTGCAAATTTTGACATCTCAAATGTGCTGGAAACGATTCTTTCAAAGACATTGAAATCTTGAAAGATAAAAAATTGTATCAAAGCAACTACCATAGCTGCTATGAAGAACATTACCCAGATATAATTTAATACCACTTTTCTTTAATTATTATGTTCGTTAATCTCTGTTAATACGGTTGAGATAATATCAGCTAATGCTTTGGACATTGCGTGGCTAAAAATAGTGCTTTCTATTTTACCCTCATCCATGCATCTCATCACCTCAGCAGCTTCGTAATTGTATCCATTTCCTTCAAAACAAAGAGGTATTTCTGTCTCATCTTCCTCATTCTCCTTTTGGAGGAATAGTTTTGTTGGCATGTGAAACATTCGGCCTAGTCGAAGGGATCCTTTTTCTCCTGCAATCGTTGCATCTGACTTCAGATTACATGCAAAAGAGGAAGAGAGAAGACTGACCACCTCATTTTTATGTTTCAGCATCATTAGAGTGGTCATATCTACTCCTGTAGGGGCAGGAACAGAAAGTGCTTTTATTTGTTGGGGAACACCAAACATATATAAAGCCATGAAAAGAGGATAAATGCCTATATCATAGACCGATCCACCACCCATTGAAGGATTAAACAATCGACTATCAGGGTCATATTTAGGATGAATTCCGAAATCTGCTTTTACGATAAGTGGTCTGCCAATTACACCTTCTTGTAGTAGTTGTTTCGTTTTTAGCATAGAAGGTAGAAAAGCCGACCAAAGTGCCTCCATTAAGAAGACATGATTCTCTTCTGATATTTGGTTCAGTTGCTTCACCTCATCAGGGGATAGTCCCATAGGTTTTTCACAGATGACAGCTTTCTTAGCCCTTAATGCTTCTGCTGCCAAAGAAAAATGCAGATGATTAGGTGTAGCGATATAAACAATATCTACGGTGGGGTCATTTAGCAGTTCTGAATATGAACCATACGCTTTCTGGACATTATAGTGGCAAGCAAACTCTTTTGCTTTTTCAATGTTCCTAGATGCCACAGCATATAGGATTGCTTGTGGCAAAATCTGCAAGCCTTTAGAGAATTGACCTGCAATGTGTCCTGTACCGATGATTCCCCACCTATATTGTTTCATGATTATATATCCTTTTTCAAATAAGTAAAGACTTTATCTTTCTTAACTTTGATTACTGAAACAATAAATCCAAGGGTTAGGAAGATGAGTCCGAAAATTAAAATCATTTTAATTTTATTGTTGATAGGATGTGGATTATATTCAAAATGATTTGTAAAGCAAACGCCGTCTTCAAATACATCACGATCCCAAACCAACTGTTGTTTCATATTTTCCAATGTAAGGATTTCGTTGTGATATAATTTCATTTCACGTTCTACCACAACCATCTTATCAGTGGAAAGTTCCACATCACGTTTACGAACAAAATATTCTCTTTTACGGAGGCTGTCCAACATAAGAATTTCATTCGTTGTTGCCAATATCTTTTCATCGAGTTGTTTTCTTCGTAATTCGTTTTCTTTTACAATCTGAGGGTTTTCAGAGAAGAAATAAGTAAAGGCTTCTTCCATTTTTTTGAACATCGTGCTGTCTGTACAATCGACTAACAAACGAAGACGATCCGGCATGATTGCAGAGGAGGTATCAAGAGCGTTATAGATTCCGTTATAGTCCACGTAGTTAGGTGATCCATCTAATAATACATCTACATAATAGAATGACTGAATGTTTACGATGCTTGAGGCTTCTTTTTCGCTTAATTTAAAGTGTTTGGTGATTGAATTGACATCGTGATATTTACATTGATTATATAATGGGTCAACCATGTTTTTATAAAAATAAGCATCATGATTTGCATTGAATCGTAGTTCTACTTCTGCCCGATATATCTTTGTTCTGGAAAGATAGTAACCTGCTAAGCAGCCCATGAGACAAAATATTATCATGATGATTTTCTCATGATATATCAATCGTAATCCCCATCCTAAAAAGGAGAAGATAGTTGTTACTAATTTTTTGATGCTTCCGAATAAATCTTTTATCACATCAACTAAATCAATTTCTCTTTTCTCGTTTTCCATATCATTAGAATTTAATTGTTATCAATTTATTTATGAAGCCACAGTTGTGGATTCAACAGTGTTTTCTCCTCCCATACTTGAAAAAATAGGGTAGTCTTATTATTTGTCTCTTGGTATATTTTACCTATAGGTGTGTTTCGTTTTATCTTCTCCCCGTTTTTCACATAAATCTGTGTGAGGTTGGCATATACAGTTAAATATTTCCCATGGCGTACGATGACGGCATTATTTCCGCCAGGTACTGAGAAACATTGGGAGACGACCCCATCATACACCGCCATTGCTTTTGCTCCTGAGGCGGCTGTGATATAGATGCCTTTGTTATTGATGATCACATCTTTCAATACAGGATGTGATTGTTTACCGAACTTACCTGTGATGGTACCTTTTACAGGCCACATCAATAAACCTTTGTTTTTGGCAAAACCTCCAGCAATAACCTTCTCCTCATTGGACATCACATAATTGGATGTGGTGGTCGCAGTGGATGTCTGCGGTTTTTTTGTTGTATTCTGAGTAGTTGGTTTTTGGGTGTTTTTATTTGTATTGGTAGCCGTTTTTTTCTGCTGTTGCTGTTGTTTCTTTCGTGCGGCTTCTGCAGCTTGTCTGGCTATCTCATCTTGTATTCGTTGATTTAAGTTTTCTGCGGCAGTCTGTTGTTTCCGTAGTTCTGCTTTTAGCTCGCTTTCACGGGAACGAAGAGACTCGACCAGTTTATCTTGTCTTTGTTTCTGCTGGACGGTATAATTTTTTTCTTGTTCCTGTTTCTTCAGTAATTCTTCCGTTTTTTCTTTTAACTGATTCATCTTATCACGTCTTGACTGTATATCCTGACGTGTTTGTGAGAGCGCAATTGATTGTTGTTTACGCATTTCTGCCAGGTTGGTGAGATATTGGAAACGTCGATATCCTTCCTGGAAACTTTTACTTGATAGTACATACAAAAGTTTGTCCTGCTGACTTTTGGTCATATATGCATAATAAATCATGTCAGCAAATTTCTTGCGCATGCCATCATATTCTTTAGAAAGGGAAGCCACACTTTGTGTAAGAGAATCTATCTGATTATTGATTTGATCGATCTCTGTTGATCGACGACGAATCAACATGTCACGATACTCTATATCAGCATTTAATCGCTCTAGTTCTTGCAATGATTGTTTGGTGCTTTTCCTTGTCTCCGATAGTTTCTTGTCTGTATTATTAATTTGATTCTTAAGTTGTTTCTGCTCCTTTTTCAACGATTTTATATCCTCTTTCTTGGTCGTTTTTGTTGTTTGTGTTTTTTTAGTTTGTGCAGATACACCTTGTTCAGGCTCTTGAACAAACGTCAGTCCAACAGAAAATAAAAAGATGAATATGTATCGTAGAATGTTCATTTACTTTTTAAAATATTGTTGAATAAGTTCCTGAAGAGATACGGACGTATAACTTGCTGGAATTGTATAAGCAAAATTCATATCCGTATTGGTTTCTATTTTACTATATGTAATATTCAGCATATAGGAGGGGGTGGAAGGTTGTTGTTTGAATTGTATCTCCATCTTCATGGGGTACATTCGTTGATCTATGTTATGAAGGAAGTCATAATACTTCCATCTTATTGATAGGCTTTCACCTAGGATAGAACCTGACTGTGCGATATGAAGAGAGTCTGTCACAAATTCTTGAGAGATCTGTTTATAGCTCCGTTGTAGGAAATTATTTCCAGGCATGAGAGTTGTCTCTTCAAAATCTGCTTTTTGGGCATCTTCTTCTTTTTCGTAAGCAAAGATGGTATTGGCGAATAGTGATTGAACAGAGTGAAAGTTAATATCTGCTGAAATGGATTTTTTCAGCTCTCCGTAATCCATCTTTATATATTGTTTATTCATGCGGTCGATCAGGGCGAATTCGTTTTTAGTGAAATAGGCACGAGCCACCTCAACACCAAGTAATGGTTGAATAGAAAGTTGAATGACACTATCTTTTTTCATTCTCAGCAGTCCATTCGTTGAAAAGGACTTTTCACCAATAGATAGAGTGAATTTACATTTCCCATTGAAGGTTTCAAAAGGGATAGAATAAGATGCCACATCATCGGCGGACGGTGGTGTGGTTATTCGTTTCGTTTTACATGAAACCGCTACGAACAATAACAGGAAAATGCCTAGAAGCACTTTCATATTATGTTTGTTCCTATTCAACATAATTCTCTGTTTCTATCTTCTTTTTTAATTTATCTATGCCTGAATAATTATCTTTTTGTTGCTCATGTAACTCCAATGCTTTTTTCCATAGAGGAAGATATGTATCTTTACTTTCGCCTATCTTATAAAGGATATCGCCATAGTGTTCCATTAACTCACCACTTTTATCTCCTCCACGATTATAGGCTTGTTCGATATAAAGATGTGCCATTGAGTACTCACCTAGTTTGAAACATATCCAGGCATATGTATCCAGAAACTCCGGACTATTAGGATTCGCTTTGACAGATTTCCCACTTAGTCGTTCTGCTTTCTGCAAATCTTTGTTTTCACAGCTTAGGAAATATGCATAGTTATTCATCACGAGTACATTCGACTCGTCATACACAAGAGCAGTATCGTATGCTGCAAATCCTTTTTCTCGCTCACCACGTTCGTGATACGAATCACCTATGATACCCATTATAGCAGATGCCAGTACGAAATTATTTTTGTCGATACATAATTGAACTGCAGTTTTCCATTCGGCAATCGCCATGCTGTCTTTGTTCAGAGATTTGCAAGCGTTACCATATGAATAGTGATATTTCTCGTTCGAAGGATATACTTTTAAAGCCTCTTGGCAGGTAGAATATAAGCTGTCCGTCTGGGAGATATTTCCGTAATATTCTATCAGCATATCCCACGTATCTTGTTGTAAAGGATTATAAATCAAAGACTTTTTGAAAAGGTCATAACATGAAGAATCCTTTTTCATATAATTTTGTAGTCCTTTAGAGAAGTAAGGGAGATATTCATCCGGATAGGTTTGAATAAAATGGTCGAATAATGTGTCAGGAGTAGAAACTGCCATGGCAGAATCAGCTGCAATAGCCAATATGGAAGCCGATGTTACGTCATATGTAGTGATAGGACTGTGAATAGCCTTAAGATAATAGTTATATGCTTGATCCAATTGTTTATGTTTCTCCAGATATTGAGCATAGATATAATATAAAGAAGGGTCATCTGGGTTTTTCTTCAATGCTTGTTGAAAGGTTTTTTGAGCGGAGACAGAATCTTGCAAGGCTAGATACAATTCAGCCTTATACGAGATGTATCCATATACATCAGGGTATTGTTCGATTAACTTATCCACCTGCTCAAAGGCTTTCTTCTTGTTGTTGGCTTGTAGGTATAATTTGAATTTTTCTTCTACAATAGCTGGACTTAGCTCTGTCAGTTCAGCATATTTGTCTAATGCCTCACAAGCTTTATCATATTGCTTAGTAGTAGAATATAGAGCGGCTAATTGAGGGTAGTATTCTTTTTTGTGATCAGGGTCAATGACAATCATCTCATTGTACATCTCGATGGCCTTTTCGTAGTTATCCACACGAGCTGTCAATTCTGCTAAGGCACGTTTGTATCGGACGCTGGATGGATTCATGGCAACTGCCCGTTGTGCATAGGTGGTAGCGGAGTTATACATCTGCTGCATAGAGCTGATGGTTGCTAACTCAAAGAATATGATGGCGCTATTCGGGTTAATCAGATGACAGCGATAGAGGTTATCTGAGGCCGAAGCTAAATCGCCAGCTTCTTTGTTGCGTAAAGCTTCTAAATAGAAATGGTTGAATTTAAATTGATCTTTAGATGACAAAACAGTCTCTTGCACAACAGCTGCCTTTTCCTTTTCAGTCTTCTTGGCATTAGTTGAAACATAGGGTAGGGTGATGAATAATCCTACTAATATAAATCTATAGAACAACTGATTTGTCATGCGTTTGTTATTTCTTACCTGTATGGCCGAAGCCTCCTTCTCCTCGTTCTGTTTCATCCAAGACATCCACTTCTTTCCATGAAACTTGTTTGTATTGAGCAACTATCATCTGGCAAATACGTTCGCCATCTTCTATCGTAAATGGATCCTTCGATAGATTTACCAAGATTACTTTTATCTCTCCACGATAGTCAGCATCTATTGTACCTGGAGTATTTAAAACAGTGATACCATGTTTAGCTGCCAGACCGCTTCTTGGACGAATCTGTGCCTCATATCCGTCAGGCAAAGCTATATATATGCCAGTGGGAACTAATACACGTTCCAATGGATTTAATACTATTGGTGAATCTAGGTTGGCACGCAAGTCCATTCCAGCCGATTGTGCTGTTGCATAATTGGGAAGAGCGTGTTTTGACTTATTTATTATTTTTACTTCCATAAACTAAAGATTGTAAGTGACAAAGTTAATAAATCATTTTATTTTTTCAGTAGAAAAACGGCTTTATAATTATCTTTGCAATGGAAAATATGTAATTATGGGTTGGAAAGAAAGGACAGAGCTACTTTTAGGTAGCGATACAATTCAAAAGTTAGCGAGAAAGAATGTTTTGGTCGTTGGAGTGGGCGGCGTCGGTGCTTATGCTGCAGAGATGATTGTTCGGGCTGGAATTGGTCGAATCACGATAGTTGATGCTGACACGGTGAATGAATCGAATATCAATCGTCAGCTTGTGGCTTTGCACTCTACTATTGGTTGTGCTAAAACAGAGATCTTGAAACGTAGGCTTTTGGATATTAATCCAGAGCTGGAGATTACGATTTATACTGAATTTTTAAAGGATGATCGGACCTATGAGATATTAGATGCCGGACAGTTTGACTATGTTATAGATGCGATAGACACCTTGAGTCCCAAAGTTTTCCTGATTCAGGCCGCTCTGCAAAGACATCTACCAATCATCTCATCCATGGGGGCAGGTGCAAAAAAGGATATAACACAGATTAAACTGATGGATATATCAAAATCATATAATTGTGCCCTGGCAAAAGCTGTAAGAAAGAGATTGTCCAAATTAGGAATTAAGAAAGGTTTCCCCTGTGTATTCAGTTCTGAATTGGCAGACGAGAAAGCTGTCTTGTTAATTGATAATGAGCAAAATAAGGTATCTACAGTCGGAACAATCTCTTACATGCCTGCTACATTTGGAAACTATATTGCCTGTAGGGTGATACATGATCTTTGTTTATCGGAATAGTTTTCCAATGACTGGAATAGCTTTTATAGGCAAGTCTCGTTTGATTATTAGGAATAGGAAAGAGAAGAGCAGCAGTGTGTTCTGTATATACATCAGTATGCCTTCTTTTAAAGGAGAAATGTAGCTGATTCCCATTAGTAATAATGCTATAGAGATATATAAAAAGATTGATTTTAAATCATAACGGATGGGGTAGTATTTCTGTCCCAATGCATAAGAGATAAGCATGATGATGAAATAGCAGCAGAAGGATGCCATGGCTGAGGCCATATACCCGTATTTTGGCACAAAGATGATATTGACAATCAATGTGATGACTAATCCTATAAGCGATAGAATCGCACCATAAAATGTTTTATCTATTAGTTTGTACCACAAGGATAAGTTAAAAAATATCCCTTGAAACAGATAGGAGAAAAGAATGATAGGAACCACTTTCAGTCCCTCCCAATAGCTGCTATGAATCAGATATTTCAATATGTCTATGTAGAACACCATACCCAATACAATTAAAAGAGAAAAGATGATAAAGAACTTCATGGCATCGGCATACTCATTTTTCTTATCTCCCCCTTTATTTTGAGCGAACACAAAAGGTTCGTATGCATATCGAAAAGCTTGTGTAAACACCATCATCACCATTGCTACCTTGAAACAGGCACCATAGATACCTAATTGTGTCTCGGCTACTAATCGGTCTTCTATCAGATAAGGGAAGATGATCTTATCGATGGTCTGATTCATGATTCCTGCAATACCTAATATCAGTAGAGGGAGTGAATATCCTAAAATACGTTTTAGTAAAGGGATATTTATCTTGAATGAAGCATTCATGATTTGTGGTAACAACATCAATGTCACAGAGATGGTGGAGATTAAATTGGAAACAAATACATATCCCACACCGTATTCAGGTTGATAGAACCAATCTACTAATGAAGGAGCAGTCTCCATTAACCATGGACAAATCAGCAGGAAGAAGATATTGAAGAATATGTTAATCAATATCATGATTAGTTTTATGATGGCAAAGCGAGTCGCTTTATTCTGGTATCGTAGATAGGCGAATGGAATACATCCAAAGGCATCCATCCCGACAATGATGCACATCATTGATATATATTCAGGATGAGCCGAATACCCTAATATATCAGCAATCTTTTGGGAACAGGCAACTCCCAATAAGATAAAAATGAGTGAGGTGGATCCTACACACCATAGGACTGAGCTATATACTGATTGGGGGTCTTCTTCGGATTTGTTAGCATATCGGAAAAAACCGGTTTCCATACCGTATGTCAACAATACCAATAACAATGCTGTCCATGCGTATAAATTCGTGACAACTCCATATTCAGCTGAACTAGTTAAGATATATGTATATAATGGCACCAAACACCAATTGAGAAACTTCCCAAGGATGCTGCTTATTCCATATATGGCGGTCTGTTTCGCCAAATTTTTCATTTCTGCCATATAATTCTTTATTTAAGAGTATTAATAAAATACAACGTCAAAATTTTTAAAAATAATAAAAAAATTCTATATTTGCAAGCATTAATTAGTTATGTTAATTAACTAAACAATCAAAGTCATATATTGAATGGTTTTTAGACAATGTTATGTATTAAATATATGTAACAAATATATGCTATGTGTGAAGCCTTTTCTATACTTAACTATGTTTATTAATAGGTGTTATGATATTGATCATGACAGCTGGAGCAATAAGTTCTATTGCTTACCTGAAAGGGGTCTCTGTTAGAAGAGACCCCTCAATTTGTTCTTATAGAAAAATTATTTGTAAGCGTAATGATTACCGACTATTCTTTATGTCTAGCTTTTAGTTCACGAGCTAGATCTTCGATTCGATATCCTTTTTCAGTAAGAAGGACGATGAGATGATAAATCAAATCGGAGGATTCATATAAGAATTGTTCGCCGGTTCCGTTGGTTGCTTCAATGATTGTTTCAACGGCTTCCTCTCCCACTTTTTGAGAGATTTTGTTTACTCCTTTTGTGAAAAGTTTTGTTGTATAAGATCCTTCTGGCATTTCACGTTTACGTTTCTCAATGAAATCTTGAAGATAGGATAGGAAGGCTAAATCCTTAAGGTTCTTATCCCCACGGAATGTATCTGCTCCGGTGGTGGAACCTTCTGGTAGCGCTTTGATGATGACAGCACTTTTATCGGTATTGTACAGTATAGAATCAACACCTATCGGTTTGAAATATTCACCACCTGTGATCGCTTCTAATGTATCATTGTCACCGAGTAAATATACTTCTTTTGTCTCTTCCATCTTTGCAAGAGCAGCATCATTCACGTATCCTATACGTAATATCTTTTCAGTTCGAATATCTTGTACTACGGCTTGAATTTTTTTATCCATGCTATGCTAATTTTATGCTAAAACTTTTTTGAATTTGGCAATGAATTCGTCTGCCTCTGCCTTTGTCAGGCATAATGGTGGCAATAAGCGGAGAACATTGGTTCCGCTGCATCCTGTAAAGATATGTTGTTCGAACACTAATTTGTTTCGAATCTCTTTGTAAGGGCAATCTAATTCAATACCAATCATTAATCCTTTTCCACGTACATCTACGACATGAGGAAGATTTGCTTCTTTTAGTTGTTGCATCAAGTAGTTACCGATCTCTTCAGCATTCTTTACGAGATTCTCTTTTTCCATCACGTCAATGACAGCCAAAGCAGCAGTACATGCTAAGTGGTTACCACCAAAGGTAGTACCTAACTGACCATAGGTTGGAGTGAACTTAGGTGAGATCAATAAACCAGCCATTGGGAATCCATTACCGATTCCTTTAGCCACTGTGATCAAATCTGGTTTGATATCCAAGTATTGATGAGCAAAGAATTTTCCGGAACGACCATATCCGCATTGTATCTCATCACAGATTAATACTGTGTTATATTTATCACATGCCTTTCGTAATCCTTGCATGAATTCTTTTGTTGCCATACGAATACCTCCAACACCTTGGATACATTCTATGATAACTGCGCATACATCTTCTTTAGCGATCTCCTTTTCCCATGCTTCAAGATCATTAAGAGGTAGATAGGTAACATGTCCGTTATCATTGATAGGGGCAATAATCTTAGGATTATTTGTTACTTCAACGGCTAATGATGTACGTCCGTGGAAGGCTTTCTCTGAAGATAAAACTCGTGTACGTCCATTGTAAAAAGAGGCTAACTTTAATGCGTTCTCATTTGCCTCAGCTCCAGAGTTTATCAAAAAGAATTGATACTCCTCATAACCTGAAATCTTACCTAATCGTTCAGCTAACTGAACTTGCAACTTGTTTATGACTGAATTAGAGTAGAATCCAAGCTGGTTCAATTGATTTGTCATCATTTCTACGTAGTGTGGATGACAATGTCCTATGCTAATAACAGCATGTCCACCATATAGGTCTAAGTATTCCTGACCTTTATCATCCCATACTCTACAGCCTTTTCCCTTGACAATATTTACGTCGAAGAGAGGATATACATCGAAAAGTTTCATATTTATAAGTTTTGTTTACTAAGGAACATCTTCATCATTGGATGATGTATTTGAGTTGCAAAGGTAAAAAATATATCTTACTTTTTTCCTTTTTTCCAGATTGTATAATGACAGATTTTTCAGGAAAGATCGAAAACTGTCCTTTTTGTTAAAGAGCAGGAAATTGATTATTTAGCTTTTTTATTTACTCCTCTTACGGCCTCTGCTTCTAATGGGTTATCGGGCCAGTAGTGTTTAGGATAACGTCTTTTGAGTTCTTTTCTAACTTCGAAATAGGTGTTATTCCAAAAGCTTTTCAGGTCTTGTGTCAATTGCACGGGTTTAAATCCGGGTGAGAGTAATTCCATCAATACAGGTTGTTGCCCATCGTTTACACAAGGGGTGTTGGTCAGTCCGAAACATTCTTGTAACCGAACGCACAATACAGGGATGTCAGATCCTTGTCGATAATCTACTTTTATCTTACTGCCGGTTGGTACAACGATATGAGTGGGTGCCAATCGGTTGAGTTCTTGTTGTTGTTCGTAGGTGAGTAATGATTCTATGACGCTTTGTAGAGGAATCTTTTTCAGCTCGTTAACAGTAGTCATCATTGCTCCATTGTTTTGAATAAAGAAAGGCAACCATTCTTTGGTGCGATTGAGTAATGACTCTGTGTTGAGGCTCGGTAAGTTAAGCTCTGGATGCCAGGTGGCTACCATAGCGATTCGTCGTTGAAAAATAGAGACCTCCTCTGTGAAATTAAACATACTGAGTCCTTCTTTGATTGCAGCGGTACTGATCACTTCTATGATTGCTTGCTGATCTACATTGGTTAGTTCCTTTGCTTGAAGGATGAGTGAGCCGATTCTTTTTTCTTGCTGTGCGATGACACATCCACGTTTGCTGTCCCATGACACATTATCTCTAATGGTAATCAGATGTTGGATGTCGTTAATGTCCAATGGAGAGGCTAAAAATATTCTTCCGCTTGATGCGTTTATTGCGGCAATAGACAACCATTTACATGAGGTTAGTGTATCATCTTGTGGCAAGAAGGCTGTGTTTCCATTGGCCATTTTATATCGTCCGCAATCATCTACGGAGACGGCTATTCTTTCTGGATAAGCTGAAGCGATCAGTGCGCCCACAGTATGAGGGGATGGTATATCGTTTTCTTCTTTTATATGCTCTAATGTCCGATATTCTTTTGCTATGCGTATAATGCGACTCCATCGACCTTCTTCGTTTCGTGATCTAGCCTTTCGGAGCGATACGATTCGGGAGTTTATATCGGCATCATTCTCTCGTTCAAAAGGGTCTTTCTCTTCAATGATGGCAGCAATATCAGCGGCGATAGCTTTGTGATGATTGGATTCTTCTGACAATAGCATTTTAGAGATACGGGGATGACAGGGTAACTCGGACATGGTTGTCCCCAGTTTAGTCGCCTTCTTGTCGCTATCAATTGCTTTTAAGAGGGTTAGAAGTTGGTATCCCTGTTCTACGTTAGAACTAGGTGGAGGTGTGATCCATGGAAGATGATATACATTGGATTCTCCCCAGACGCTAATATTTAATAAAGTAGATGCGAGGTCTGCATTTATAATTTCAGGATCGCGCCCCTCTTTCATACGATGTTCTGTTGCGAGGGTCCATAATCGATAGCAGGTGCCAGAAGATAAACGTCCAGCTCGTCCGCTACGTTGAGTAGCCATGTCAAGGCTGATGCGTTGTGTCTCTAGATGACTCAGTCCGTTTCTTTGGTCGAATACGAGAGTACGGTATAATCCTGAGTCGATCACTGTTCTTACGCCTTCGATGGTGAGGGAGGTCTCAGCAATAGGTGTAGCTAAGACCACTTTTCTGGTATGTCCTGAGGATGGTGCAATGGCTCGCTGTTGTTCTTGGGGTGAGAGTAATCCGTACAGCGGATAGATCTGTGTATCTCCCAGTGCGTTGGATAGAAGTTCCTGACAACGGAGGATCTCTGCTTGTCCTGGTAGAAAAGCAAGGATGTCTCCTGTTTGTTCAGCATGTGCTTTTCGTATGTAATGACTCACCAGCTCTACAACATTTGCAGCTGTTGCATCTTCTTCGGAGTGTAGGATCTGGACGGGAAACATTTTACCTTCGCATTCAACCACAGGGGCTTGCAGTGCAGATGCGAGGGCAGAGGCATCTATTGTGGCCGACATGATGACAATCCGTAGGTCGGGACGTATGATCTGTTGTATTTCTCGTGCCAGTGCCAGTGCTACATCTGAGGTGAGACTGCGTTCATGAAATTCATCAAATAGGATGGCGGAGACGCCCTCCAAGGTTGGATCATGGGTAATCATCCGTGTGAGAATCCCTTCTGTCAGCACTTCTATGCGTGTTTTTTCGGAGACTTTCTTTTCAAAGCGCACACGGTATCCGACAGTTTCTCCGACAGTTTCGTTGATAAGATAGGCCATTCGCTCAGCTATATGTTTTGTAGCGAGTCGGCGAGGCTCTAACATCAGAATCTTCCCTTGTGTAGGGAAGGCATCAAGAATGGTTAAGGGTAGTAAAGTAGATTTACCGGCTCCTGGCGCTGCAGTGATAATGAGACGGTTATGGTTAGCGAGTAGCTGATTGATTTGTTCTGAGATTCTGAAAGCAGGTAAGCAATTACCATCTGAGCGTAAGTTCATATATTCAGACCTTAGTTTTTGATTCTTGATGTTTTATGATTAGTAAAAAAGGAAGAGAATAATACTCTTCCTTTCTCATATTGATTCCAATACTTGTCTTTATTTCATGTTACTTGTAAACAATAATAAACGATTGGCGATATTTGCTTCACTGACACCTCCGTCGAAATCAAGTGAAAGCATATTCAGCTGTGGATATTGTGCTTTTAGTTTCTTCTCAATACCACGTGCCACAATATGATTAGCGATACAGCCAAAAGGTTGCATACTAACTACATTGTCACATCCATCTTTTATAAAGGCAATCACCTCAGCAGGTAGCAACCAGCCTTCGCCAAATTGAGCAGATAGACTGATGACATCCTTTGCATATTCGCTGATGGTCTTGATGTCTTGTTCTGGTTTATAGTACTTAAATTGAGAGGCTTCAGCTTCAATCTTCTTCATCACTTTACGAATCAAGTTGTAAGCCATATCGATAACCAATGGCGGTACTTTGAATCGTTTAACAAAGTTCTCTTTGTTAAATTTATAGTTAACAAATGCACGGAAGAAGAAATTATGTACGGCAGAAGGTACGACCTCAACGCCATGTTCCATCAACCAATCTGGCACATACCGATGGGCATATGGATTAAATTTCAGGAATATCTCACCCGTGATACCTGCTTTTGGATAAACCCTGTCTTCGTAGATAGGTACTGCATTGAAAGCTCTAGCCGCTTCGCCAGTTAATTTCAACAAGCCTTTCGTATCACCTTTCTCTACCAATGGTTTAGCTTTTTCTAGGTATAAATCACGTAGTTTACGGGATTCACCTTTGTTTCTTTCTCGTACAGCAATTGCATGATAGAAAACAGAAAGCCAATCTCCATATAACGTTGAATAGATAACAAGTGGCGCAGCCTTGATTAAATTCAATTTAAATCCTGGTTGATCTTCAATATTATCTGTTCCACCAATACCAATTACTGGCACCTGAGAGAATCCAGCATCTACAATAGCTTTTCGAATCAATGGAGGATAGTTGGCAGCACGACATTGACCCAATTGAGTAACGGCTACAGCCACCTTATCCAAATCATATTTACCAGATTGTAATGCTTTAATCAGGTCACCCACAATCAAGGTCGCAGGGTAGCATACCTCGTTGTTGGAATATTTCAATCCCACATCATTTGATTCTGCATTACTCAATGGAAGTGATTCCATATCGTATCCTGCCCATTTGAAAGCGGCAGGGAACAGAGGAGAAAGATATTCAGTAAAGAATGGAGCTAAGATCTTTCTTCTTTCATTATCACCCACCTCAAAACGTTTCGGTTTGATGAACGGTTTTACTTCGGTGGTTTCTTTTGCGTCGAACTTCAAGCTCTCGATAAGAGATCGAACACGCAGTTTCATTGAACCGACATTGTTTATATCATCAATCTTTAAGAGGGTAAGTGACTTACCATAACGATTGAGCAAACTACGAACTTCATCTGTAAAGAAGGCATCTGGTCCACAACCAAATGAAGTGGTCTCAACATAATGAACATTCTTACCTTGACGTGCTGTCCATTGTGCAGAGTTCAAGATTCGGTTAACAAAAGACCATTGTTTGATGATGAATGCCTCTTTCTCGTCACATGTGTTTTTACGAGACACCTCTTCTGTGATCACATCCACCCCCATCTGAGAAATCATCTCAGATATTTTATGCTGGATAAGCGGGTCTGTATGATATGGTCGTCCGGCAAGAACAATCACCAAATGATTCTGTTTCTTTGCTTCCTCGTATGCTTCTTCATTAATTTTACGAAGGTTCAATCCAAATTCACTATATGCTTTAACAGCTTTGCTATGAGCCTTTTTCACTATCTTTTCTGACACGCCTAAATCTTTCATGTAGCGAATCAACTGCTTAAGCAATAGTTTCTCGTCTTTGAAAGAGATAATAGGAGAGTCAATAGGAATCTCTGATTCTATAGCACTGTTTACCACATCTGGATATCCGATGATTATCGGACAGTTAAAGCTATTGTGTGCTGCGTTATCCTCCACACATTCATACACAACATGAGGGAAGAAAATACGATCTACCCCTTTATCTTGTAATTCGTATATGTGACTGTGAACTAGTTTTGCAGGGAAACAGATGTTATCTGACATCACAGAGTGAACACCCTTCTCATAATTTCGATATGTAGAGGTTGAAGACAATACCACTTGAATATTACATTCAGTGAAGAATGTATGCCAGAATGGGAACTCTTCATACATGTTCAATGCTCTTGGGATACCCAGTTT
>JBGUIU010000169.1:0-29920 GCA_045113275.1 Paludibacteraceae bacterium | reverse complement strand
GAAATATGATTATGAATTAATTAAATAATTTAGACAATGGCAGACAACCAAAAACCAAAGTTTAAGAAAGAATTTAAATTCAGCTTCACCTGGTTTTATGTTCTTTTGGCTATTGCTTTGATAGGAATCAGTTTCTCTGATTTCCAAGCATCGAGTAAAGAGATAGCATATAGCGAGATACGAGAGCTGATTGAGAATAACTCAGTCGAAAGTATTAAAGTATATACAAATAAAAAGACGGCGGATTTGACGATTGTGCCAGAAAAGATTGCAGAGGTCTTTGGAAAAGATTCGGCAGGTGCTGTCCGTGTGCCAGTGGTGAACTGTAAGATTCCTTCTGCGGATCAGTTTACGAAGGACTTGGCTGATTGGCAAAAAGAGGCTACTCTTCGTGTGAAGGTGACGTATGAAGAAACTACGGATTATTCATACTATATTCTATGGGGAATCGGTCCTATTGTCTTGATTATTATCTTCTGGGGATTGATGATGCGTCGCATGGGCGGTGGCCCTGGTGGCGGAATCTTTAGTGTCGGACAGTCGAAAGCAAAACTTTTTGATAAAAACAGTACCAACGATAAGGTTACATTCAAGGATGTAGCCGGCCTCTCTGAAGCAAAAGAAGAGGTGCAGGAGATAGTTCATTTCTTGAAAAACCCTGAAAAATATACTGAGTTAGGTGGTAAGATTCCTAAGGGTGCATTGTTGGTTGGCCCTCCGGGAACGGGTAAGACACTCTTGGCGAAAGCTGTGGCTGGTGAGGCTGATGTTCCGTTCTTTTCTCTTTCGGGTTCAGATTTTGTTGAAATGTTTGTGGGTGTGGGTGCTTCTCGTGTGAGAGACCTGTTCCGTCAGGCAAAGGAGAAAGCTCCTTGTATTGTCTTTATTGATGAGATAGATGCAGTGGGTCGTGCCAGAGGTCGGAACCCTAATATGAATGCTAACGATGAACGTGAGAACACGTTGAATCAGTTGCTGACCGAGATGGATGGCTTCGGTTCTAATAGTGGTGTGATTATATTGGCAGCTACTAACCGTGCTGATATCCTTGATAAAGCATTGCTTCGTCCGGGTCGTTTCGATAGACAGATTGCGGTAGATCTGCCTGATGTGCATGATCGTAAAGAGATCTTCAATGTTCATCTTCGTAACGTGAAAATTGATGATGGGGTAGATGTGGACTTCTTGTCACGTCAGACACCTGGTTTCTCTGGCGCAGATATTGCGAATGTATGTAATGAGGCGGCTTTGATTGCTGCACGTAAAGAGAAGAAATGTGTGGAGAAACAAGATTTCTTGGATGCTGTGGATCGTATCGTGGGAGGTTTGGAAAAGAAGAATACCATCATGACAAAGGCAGAAAAGGAATCTACGGCTATTCATGAGGCGGGTCATGCAACGGTAAGTTGGAAAGTGCAATATGCAAATCCATTGGTGAAGGTGACAATCGTACCGCGAGGTGTCTCGTTAGGTGCAAACTGGTATTTGCCAGAGGAACGTGAGCGTCAGCATATCACAACACAGCATCTATTGGATATTATGTGTGCTACATTAGCAGGTCGTGCGGCTGAGGAGTTGATTTATGGTGAGATATCAACGGGTGCATTGAGTGATTTGGAGATGACAACGAAGAGAGCTTATGCGATGGTAGTCTATTACGGATTGAGTGAGAAGTTAGGTAACATATCATTCTATGATTCTACAGGAAGATCTGATTATTCTTTCTCTAAACCATATAGTGAAGCGACTGCTCAGTTGATTGATGAAGAGGTGAAAAGGATAATCGCTGAACAATATCAGCGTGCGAAGGATATCTTGAGCGAGAATCTCGAGGGAATGAAAAAACTGGCTTCTATCTTGACAGAGAAAGAGGTTATCTTCCCAGATGATGTGGAGAACGTCTTTGGTAAACGTCCATGGAAATCGAGAGCCGATGAGTTGAATGAGGAAATTGAAATGGAAAAGGTGAAAGCCGCAGAAGCTAAAACGGTTCAAGAAGAAGCGGAAACAAAAGAGATAGATCATCAGGAAGATGATGAAAATAGTAATAAAACGGATATCGATTCTGATTCGGGTGTTGCTTCTTCCCCTGAGTAGATAGATATGAAAAAAAGAACTGAGAATGAAATTTAGGTGTGTATTAATTTTGTTATTACTAAGTTGCCTTGGCCTATCGGCCGTAGAGTATAAGATAGTAGGTTTAGTAGTGGATGCATCGGGTGAACCCATGCCATCCGCTACTGTTTTACTTTTTAAACAGGGTGAAACCAATTATGATAAGGGTGAGGCCACAGATATGGATGGTAAGTTTGAAATCTCTTCTTTGTCTGCTGGAAATTATCGTTTGGAAATTAGTTTTATGGGTTTTAGAACCAAGAAGATTGATGTGCTTCTGACGGAAGATAAACCTGTGAAAAGATATAGTAAGATTATTTTGCAAGAGGATGCTGCTTTGCTTACGGCCGTGGAGGTTAGTGCTAAAAGAGCCTCATTACAGGTGGATATAGATAAAAAGACCTTTCTTGTAAATGAAAGCGCCGTGTCTGAAGGAATGTCGGCTAGCGAGGTGCTGAAAGAGATCCCTTCTGTGGATGTTGATGTGGAGGGAAATGTTTCCATGCGTAATAATGAAAATGTAGAGATCTATATCAATGGTAAGCCATCAGGTCTGACTGATGATAATAAAGGGGATATATTGGAACAACTGCCAGCTGGTAGCATAGAGAAGGTGGAGGTAATTACCAATCCGTCTTCAAAGTTTGATGCGGAAGGGTCTGCTGGTATTATTAATATTGTGATGAAGAAAAACTATGATAAGTCTTCTTATTATGGATCAGTTACTGCTGGTATCTCTTATCCTTGGGGCGGTAAGCCAGGCGGAAATGTAGGAGGCAATATCAATTTCTCAAAAGGGAAATGGAGTTCGTTTGCCAATGTAGGATATACTAATCGTAAGTCAATAGGTTCTGGAAAATTAGACCGTCAGTCGTATAGAGCTCTTGATACAATCTTGTTGAACCAAAACAGTCATACAGATTTCGTGATGAACACGGCTTTTGTGCGTTTAGGAACAGATTGTCAAATCGATTCATTGAATCGAATCGGTGTTTCTGGTATGTTGTCGTTCGGTGGCAGAAATCGTGATCAATATTTAGATTATGATAAGGGTTATATGCTGATGAATGAGGAGGTGTATAATGCTTTTCAGTCGAGAAACTCCTTTACCGACAATGATCGGATTATGGGAAATGTCACCTTGGATTATCAACATTCCTTTTCTCAAGACCATACATTAACCACATCATTCAATTTCTCAGCAAATAAGGGAGAAAACGATAGGACGTACGAGCAAAAGAGCTTTGATTCGTTGCGTGTCCCTATGAGTGATTTGGATTATGTACAGATGCAACACACCTTGAATCACAATCGTAATTTTGACCTTCAGGTGGATTATGTCAATCCGTTGACTGTTAAATCTAAAATAGAAGCGGGTGTGAAACTCAGTTTCTTGAATCAGTTCAGTGATGTGAATTCATCTATACAAAAGGCAAATGATCAATCGTTTGTTCCACAACATGAGTTGGATAATGATTTTGAACTACATCAGAAAATATATGCGGGATATGTCTCTTACGGAAATAAGTTCGGTCGCTTTGCTATGCAATTAGGTCTTCGTGGTGAATTGACAGACCCAGATTGGACACTTAATACAACGGGAGAGAAGAGTACGCAGGATCCTTATTTTAATGTGTTCCCTACAGCGTTCTTCTCCTACTCTTTATCAGAGCAGGATGAGTTGCAGTTAAGTTATACGCGAAGAATAAGCCGTCCTCGTCGTATGTGGTTGAATCCGTATGTGAATGTCTCCGATTCAACCAATATCACCTTTGGTAACCCTGATTTGAATCCAGAATTCACCAACTCATTTGAGTTTAATTATGTGAAGAATTTCAAGAAACACACGTTTATGTCGTCTTTGTATTATCAATTAATGCAAGATGTGATACAACGTTATAGTTGGATGAGTGGCGAGGCAATGGTGAATACCTTTGCAAATATGACAACCTCTCATTCCACAGGTTTGGAACTGATATTGAAAAACAATTGGAAGGTGGTAACCTTGACGTCTAACCTTAATATGTATTATTACAGATTGAAGGGAGGATTGTTTGATGTCAACTCTAAATTAAATGAAACATTAACGACAATCGAGGTTGCAATAGATGACCGAGAGAGCTTCAGTTGGACAGCTCAGTTATCGGCCGATTTCTCTTTGCCAAAGGATTTCAATTTGCAGGTAACTGGTAATTATCGCTCACCAAGAGCTACTGCTCAGGGTAAATCTCTGAGTGTTTATTTCGTAAACATGGGCTTGAAGAAACCGTTCTTGAAGAAGAAGTTGATCGCTACTATATCTGTACGAGACTTACTTAATTCACGTAAGTGGAAGTCTGAGACTTGGAGTGATGCGTTCTATCAATATTCCGAATCTAGTTGGAGTGGTAGAATGTTGAATTTCAACTTGACGTATAATTTTGGAAACATGTCCAAGAAGAATGGTAAGAAGAATACAAATGGACAGTCCACAACAGACGAAGATGTATTTGAAGATTTTTAGGATAGCGGATTGAAGATGCAGGAGGAGAAACCAAAAGAAAAGTTATGGAATCGAGACTATATAAAGGTCTGGATCGCTAATTTCATGATTTTTTTCTCTTTCATGTTGTTGATGCCATTGCTTCCTATTTATCTGCGAGATCGGTTTGGTGTTAATAATGATGTGATTGGAACGGTACTGTCTGGTTATGTTATTATGGCATTGTTCGCTCGTATGTTCAGTGGGTATATCGTGGATAGTTTTCCACGAAAAAAGGTGCTCATCGTGAGTTACTTCTTGTTCTTTCTCTTCTTTACTGGGTATCTTGTGGCAGGAACGCTTCTTCTGTTCGCTGTGGTGCGTACCTTGCATGGGGCTCCATTTGGGACGGTCACGGTTGCTAATAGTACAGTAGCTATCGATGTGTTGGATTCCTCACGTAGAGCAGAAGGAATAGGGTACTATGGATTGAGTAACAACATTGCCACAGCCATTAGTCCTTCGGTAGCCTTGTGGATTTATCATAGCACTAGTAATTATAATTTAATCTTTTTATTGGCTGTTATGATGTCGTTCATCGGACTGATGGTGAATTCGACTGTTCATATTCCGCAAAAAGAGATAAAGGAGAATAAGAACAAGCAACCTATCTCATTGGATCGTTTCTTCTTATATTCGGGTTGGCGAGTCTCTTTGAGTTTTTTATGCTTGGCTTTTTCCTACGGGGTGTTATCCACATATGTTGCCATATATGGTCAGGAGAAATTGGGGATCACAGGAGGAACAGGGTTCTTTTTTATGCTATTGGCCATAGGATTGATTCTGTCAAGACTTTTTGGATCGAGTAGCTTACGGAAGGGTAGAGTCATACACAATGCAGCCTTAGGTTGTTTGGTCTCTCTCGTGGGTTATTTTGTCTTTGCATTGGTACATAATGAGTGGGGCTACTATGGTGCTGCGTTGATCATTGGATTGGGGAATGGACACATGTTCCCTGCCTACCAAACCATGTATTTGAATTTGGCTGAACATTCACAACGAGGAACAGCCAACTCCACGCATCTTGTGTCGTGGGATATTGGTGTGGGATTAGGAATTCTGACGGGTGGTTTGGTGTCTCGTTATATGGGCTATTCGGAGGCTTTCTGGTGCGCTTGGCTTGTTAATCTGTTGGGCGTCGCCCTGTTTTTTTTAATGGTAAGAAAATTCTATTTAACTCATAAATTAAGATAAGCTATGGTAAAACATGTTATTTTATGGCAATTGAAAGATGAACTTTCTGATGCTCAAAAGAAAAGCGTAAAGAAACAAATTAAAGCTGGATTAGAGGGCTTGTCAGGTCGCATACCTGGATTGTTGGATATTAAGGTAAACATAAATGGATTAGAGACCTCTAATGCTGATGTTATGTTGGATTCATCTTTCGTTGATTTTGCTTCTTTGAAGGGATATGCTGTGCATCCTGAGCATGTGGCGGTCGCTAATAATGCTGTTCGTCCTAACACGAAGCTTCGTGTATGCATGGACTACGAGGTATGATTGATAGAACAAAACACAAGTATATATGTTGAGAAAGATTAGAATTGTTATAGCAATTGTATTTTTTTGTCTCATAACATTTTTATTTTTGGATTTTACAGGCACGGCTCATGAATATTGGGGCTGGCTTGCTAAGATTCAGTTTATTCCAGCCCTGTTAGCCTTGAATGTTATTGTGCTTGTGGGGTTGGTCTTGTTAACGCTATTACTGGGACGAATATATTGTTCTGTTATATGTCCGTTAGGTGTGATGCAAGATCTATTTGCATGGCTGGGTAAGAAATTTAAGAAGAATCGATACTCATACTCTTCTGAAAAGAAGATCGTACGTTATGTGATTCTAGCCTTGTTTATTCTATTGCTGGTTATCCCAGGCACTAGTGTTATCGCTAATTTAATTGAACCCTATAGTGCATATGGAAGGATTGCAAACACATTGTTATCTCCAATCTATCAATGGGGCAATAATTTATTAGCAGATTTTTCAGAGAAAAATAATAGTTATACTTTTTATCAGGTTGATATATGGATGAAGAGCATAGCTGTCTTGGTGGTGGCTGTTCTTACCTTGTTGACCGTCGGCTTCTTAGCATGGCGTAATGGACGTACATGGTGCAACACTGTATGTCCGGTAGGTACTCTTCTCGGCTTTCTGTCGCGTTTTTCTCTGTTTAAGGTGGTGATTGATGAGCAGAAGTGCACTTCGTGTGGTTTATGTGCCCGAAATTGCAAAGGTAGCTGTATCGATTATAAGGAACATAAGATAGATTATAGTCGTTGTGTGGTTTGTTTGGATTGTGTGGGGAAATGTAACAAAAAGGCTATCGGTTATGAACCTCGTTATAAGGAGAAGGTAGAGAAGGAGACACGAGAGGAGTCGCCTGTAGATACCTCTAGACGTCAGTTCTTGTCTGTTGGTGCAATGATGGTGGCAGGGGCTACCATAGAGGCTCAAGCGAAAAAGATCGATGGTGGACTGACTGTTTTACAAGATAAGAAAATTCCAGAACGTCGGATTGCAATCAAACCGGCAGGTGCGTTGAGTATAAAACATTTTTCTCAACATTGTACTGCATGTCAATTGTGCGTTTCTGCTTGTCCAAATGATGTGTTGCGTCCTTCTTCAGACTTGACTCATTTCATGCAGCCAGAGATGTCGTTCGAGAGAGGATATTGTCGTCCTGAGTGTAATAAATGCTCACAGGTTTGTCCTACAGGTGCTATTCAACCGATACGGCTGGAGGATAAGTCATCTACACAGATTGGTCATGCCGTATGGATTCAGGCGAATTGTTTGGTGGAGACCAAGGGCGTGAAATGTGGCAGTTGTGCTACGCATTGTCCGGTTGCTGCTATTCAGATGGTACAGAAGGATCCGGATGACCCTAATAGCTTAAAAATACCTGTGGTAAATGAGTCTAGGTGTATAGGATGTGGGGCCTGTGAGAACTTATGTCCTTCTCGACCATATAGTGCTATCTATGTGGAAGGGTATGAAACACATCGTGAAAATTAGAAGTTTAAATCGTATTTGTTTAACAAAGGATTTCCCTTGACTTTTATGTCTAGATTCTGTTTGGTGAAGAATCCTTTGTTTTTTCCAGCATAACCCCATACATAGTTGATTTGTGTGGGGTTTACTTCTAATGTGAGTTCTTGATGATGTAGGTTGGATAGCTTCTTTTGAAGAATATCGGCCCATATCTCAGTCATCATGAGTTCCATAAATGATTTATGATAGGGACCTGCCAAAAGCGATTTTTCATAGGATAGCTCTTCGGATGCATGTAATCCTACCCGTAAGATGGTTATATGTTGAGATTCAAAGCGTAGATAGAAATCTTTTGCCCAGCTGACGGCCGTGTCTAAGTCTAACGGTTGGTATCGCCCTAATGCATATAATTTAGCTAACTGAGTTCCTTTGATCACAAGGGTGGGGTAGATACGAGTATTATCTGCACCCAATGAGATGATATCTTCTACGGTCTGTCGTGATCGTTCGTAGGTGTCGTGAGGCAATCCTATCATCATTTGTAAGCCGAGATGGAATCCATTGGATAGGATAGCGTCGGATGCTTTTTTTATGGCATCACTTTTGTGTCCTCTGCCAGAGGCTAACAACACATCATCGTTAGTCGATTGTGCGCCTAGTTCTATGGTGGTTACGCCATAGCGTTTGAGTAGCTCTAATATCTGATTGTTGATATAATCCGGACGTGTAGAGAGACGTATGCCGCTTATTTTCCCCTCTTTAAGGTAGTGATTGGCTTGAATCAGGTATTGCTCTTGCAACGCTACTGGAATCCCTGTGAAAGATCCGCCAAAGAAAGCCACTTCGATCTCGCGACCATCCTTCATGGTTGAAAGATATGTGTCGATGATACCGGGAATGTCCTGCGGCTGTGGAATATTCTGCTGACCGCTTATCTTCGCTTGATTACAAAATATACATTGATGAGGACAAGCAAGTTCGGGGATGAATATGGGTATATTAGAGTGTTTCATTTATGAAGTGGATGAGAGAAGGTTGCTGAGCGTCTTTTCCTGTTTAATCCGTTATTTTACCACTCTGTGAAGGTAATACACCATAGAAATCACGGAATTTTTTGGTGAAATAGGATGGGTCACTGAAGCCTACTTCATATGCCACCTCAGAAATCGTTTTCCCTGAGTTTGGATCTTGCAGGATCTGAAGAGACCGACTAAGACGATATTCCATTAGCCATTCCATCGGTGTTTTGCCAGTCATGGATTTTACTCTTCTCGTGAGTGTAGGCTTGCTGACGGAGAGCGTGTTGGCAAGACTCTCGACGGTGGTTTCATTGTCTTTATATTGCTTGGAAACAACATCCATGAATGATTGTAGGAAAGGATGGATATCGTTTCTATCTTCTTCGTTCTTTGCCAAGGCTTGTGCTTTGACTCTTTGTGACATGGAGGCTTGCATGATGATTTTCTGATGCTCCTGTCTGATTTTCAGAATATTCGTCAGTTTTAATAATAACTCTAGCTGGTTGAATGGCTTTGCAATATAATCTATGGCTCCACACATGAGACCTAGCAGACGGTCTTCTTCATCATTTTTAGAAGAGACAAAGAGGATAGGGATATGTTTGGTGCTGTCGGAAGAAGAGAGTTTCTTGCTCATCTCAGCTCCACTGGATTCCAACATATCGATATCGCTTACAATGATATCAGGTACGTTCTCTTCTGCCATTAGATAGGCCTCTTCGCTGTTGTTGGCATCGAGTACGTGGAAGTAGTCATTCAACATGGTGTCGATCTCTGTTCTCGTTTGCGCATCTTGGTTAACTACCAGAATGGTATTCTCTTCGAGAATGGATTTATCTACGATCATCTCGATGATTTCATCAAGAGTCAGTTGTTCTTTGTCGTCTTTCTCACCTACAACAGAAAAAGATGGATTCCTTAGGTCATGCGACAAGGCGGCAATCAACTTTTCCCGATCACGCTTTGTTTGATTTAAGATCTCGGCTTGTTTTTCCATCTCTTGCTTCAACCGAGCTTTCTCATTCTTTAATCGGGTGATTTTCTTTTTTATGAAGATAGTGATGCCTAGCAATATGATCAATCCAATGATTGTTCTGAACCACCATGAGTTCCACCAAGGAGGCAATACATGAATTGTCAAAGAGATAGGTGGATAATAAAACTTCATGTTGGGCCTGATGGCCTCTACCTCTAATGTGAATGTACCTGTCGGCAGATAGTTGAAGGATATGGTTTTAGACTCCTCCAAAGGAATCCATTTGTCCTGCAATCCTTTCAGACGATATCTTAGTTGGGCTTTATTGAATCTTGCATAGTCTATTACATCGACAATGATGTCCATGTTGGTATGTCCGTAGCTGATGAATAACTCATGCAAGTCTGATAAGTTGCCATTTTTCAAGAATGAGGTATAAGGAAGAACTTTCTCTTTTGAAATGTATAATTCAGAAAAAGATAGATGCTGAATGGCTGAATCAACGAGGACTCTGGATGGATTGAAGGTATAGAAACCATTCATAGTGCCAAGGAATATATTCCCTTTTGAATCTTTATGCTTGGCTTTGATATAGAACATATCGTTGTAGTTTCCTGGAAGATATTCTATCGTCTTCTCTTCTGGATTAAAGGATATGATTGCATTGTGAGAAGCTAACCATAATTGATCCTTCTTTCCGTAGCAGATGATGCGGTAGGTGTCTTTCGGAATGTATGACAAGGTGTCAAATTGTTCCCCATCGGAAGAGTAACAGAAGATACCTTCGTTGGTGGTGACATATAAATTGCCGTTTTCATCGCAATCTGCATCATATATGGTATAAGGAGAATGTGACCTCTCTTGGAATAATTCAGGCTTTATTGCACGAACTGTCGTTCCGTCATATTGCCATAACATGTTCGTTGCTAGTACCCAAACAAGATTACCAGCTCCTTTATAAACACGGGCAATCCATTTGCTGCTTAATTGAGGGAATGAATCATCGTGTAATACCACTTTCTCCCATAATGAGGAAGGTCGTTTCATGTATAAATCATCGTTGGCTGAACAACCATAGATTGTTCCATCAGGTAGTTTTGCTATGTCGAAGAATAGGTTGGTCGGGTTGGAGATGGTGTCTAATCCGATGTTTTTGAAAGTTCCTTTTGAACTGTCGAACTGTGATAATCCACTGCCACCCCATGTGGAGACTAACATTTTGCCATTTGAGGTGGTCAGTCCGGTTACATTGTCGGAGGATAGATTGTATTGTTTGAATGATCGGAAGTCTGAGGAGACGGAGTATATACCATTTCCATCCGTTCCGATTATTATGTTTCCGTTTCCATCCTCAGCAAATGAGGTGCATACGATAGAGGGGAATCCAAAGTCGCCTGAGAACACCAAGTTGGATGTTTCCGATGGATGATAAGCCCATATTCCTGAGTTCTGCGTTCCCATCCATATTGTACCGTCAACGCTTTCGATTACATCATATATCTTCTTAATGTCGCTGAAAGGTGTGTTGTAGGGTACTACCGTTTTGAATGTTGTCTTTGCATTGAGAGAGTCTGCATACCATAGTCCGTCACCATCTGTGGCAAACCAAAAGCGTCCGGATTTGCTTTTGATCATTTTAGTTATACTTCTGAAGGGAAGATGAATCACTTCTTTATGGGTGACGTCAGCTATGTCAAATAACCATAGCTGGCTGTCAAAGAATCCAATGGCTATTTTCTCTTTGCTGATGGGCAGTATGCGTGAGACATAGTGACAATCATCGTGTTCAGAGTTATAAGAATATAATTTATGTCCGTTTTCATCGTAGATAGTTAAATCGTTGATGGATCCCATCCAATAGTGATTGTATGAGTCTTTGTACAATGTTGATATGAAATGAGACTGGAGAGAATCGAAGGCAGGATAATTTGAGTTGTATTCATTCTTTTCCTTGTCGTATTTGAATACATGCTCATTTGAAAATAGATAACGTTCTCCATTTTCTGTTATTTTAACCCCTTTGATCTGTGAATAACCTAAAGATTCTAGTTCGGGGGGCATGAAGTCAATGAAAACATCTCTTTCTCTATCGTAATACTGGAATGTACCACAGAATGCTCCGATGACTATTTCGTTTGAACCGAGATGATCCACGTAGTAGATGTCATCTCTGTGCATGGAAGGATATTTTGAGTGACAAAAGTGCTTGAAATGAGCACCGTCAAATCTATCTAGTCCAAAATCTGTACTGATCCATAAAAAACCAGTGGAGTCTTGAGCAAGGGAAAATACAAGATTAGAAGAAAGACCATTTTCTGTGGTGTAATGGTCGAATCTTGCGTATTCACGGTTAGAAGAAGAGAATGCTTCTTGTGTGATAATCCATATTAATGATAGAAAAAGAATCCTTTTCATGGGGGTATGCCTTTCGGGGTGTGAAATTACAAAATATTATTCAGATTTTAGGTTCTTTTTTGTAAACAATTATCATATTATGTCGGATCCATGGTTTTTTCTGGCTTCTGAGGCAGGTTGTTTGTGATTGTTTGCGTATGTGTTATATAAACAACAAGCATTAAGTCCCCCCCAAGACTTAATGCTCTGATAAAAATTCTCATGTCAATGAATAAAAATATAAGTGTAATAAGTGAAATAATGATTTTATGATGTTACATATGGTTTTCAACGGTGACAAAGATAATTTGAATCTCAGTTGAAATATGGTAATAGAGAATCAAACAATAGTAAATTAGTAAAAAATAATATTGATTGTAATTGGAAATCTCAGTTCTGAAAAAAGCCGATAAAAGGGCGATTTTTTTATTTGGTAAAAAGTAAACATTATGGTTTTAAACGGATCTGGAAAACACAAAAGTTCTTTCCCTCGGTCTTGTGAAAGAAAGAAAAATTTTTCAGTTGCTGGATTCCTGAAGTTAATATTTTTACCTCCCTTTTTTGATCGTTTTGGAATCAGCTAAAACATAAAAAAGTCGTTTCCATCGACTCTATTTAAGAAATGAAAAAAATATCAGTGAACCAACCGAATGGTTCACTGATAAAACATAGAAGTGTTACGTAATGAGTATAACAGATGTTCTTATTTCAATGCCTCTTGAATGATTTGTTGGTGATCAAAAGCTAGCT
This sequence comes from Paludibacteraceae bacterium, assembly GCA_045113275.1. Taxonomy (GTDB): domain Bacteria; phylum Bacteroidota; class Bacteroidia; order Bacteroidales; family Paludibacteraceae; genus UBA1181. The sequence goes on along the minus strand of JBGUIU010000169.1, from coordinate 17,153 downwards.
TTAATGTTGGTAGCTGTTTTACGTCATACCATTTGCATAGTATCACATCACTATTAGCTAGCGGTTTGGCATCGTCTTTCAATACAATCTTGTAGGCTACAGATACAATCCAACCCCGTGGATCACGATTCTGTCCGCTTGATACTTTCACCAATTTTAATTCATCTTCTTTAACAGCGATGCCAGTCTCCTCTTCAAGTTCACGAACGGCACATTGCTCAATCGTATCATCTTTAGGCGTATAAAAACCACCTGGTAATGCTAAATAGTTGGCATAAGGATGGTTGCCTCTCACTACGAGTAATATCTGTTGCTGATCTTTAGATAGAACAACCATATCGGCGGCCACAGATGGTGCTTCGTATTGTTTCCTATTGTATTTTTCCAAATAAATAGCTTCTCCCTTTTCAGGGTTAAGAATACGTTGTGCCATGTCAAACATCTCCTCTTTAGAACGCTGACTGTAAAACAATGGTATGATACCATATATATGATGCGCACCATATTCGGTTAGGATAAACGTATCCTCATCTGCAAAGTGCATCAGCTCATTCCTCTCCAGATAATCTATCTCGTCTGCAAAGACCGTTCTGAAATCCTCATTGAAACGGTTTTGGTAGGATTTCATGGAAATATATCCAAAATAGAACATCACGGATAATGCTTTGGCACGAACTTCCTCTTTCGGCATATCTGCTATGTCATTGATAGGAAGTTCATTTCTGTCGATTGCAGCAAAATAACGCTCCATTTTATGATTATCACACCCTAGGTTATAAGCTAGATAATCCCCTACAAAAGATTGAGCACCTAAGCCCATACCGATGTATGATGTTGCATTGACAACACGTGTCGTTAAATAATCAGAGGTGCCAAGATCTCCAGCCACTCTACTGAAGGTGTTCTTCCCTACATTGGCTACGTATCCTGCTTCTTTCAGAAGTCGATAAGCAATGTCATATTGACGATTGGCCTTAAACAGACTGACGCCTTGAGACTCCTTCTCCAATTTCGTTCCCTTATATCGGTTACGGTATAAAGTTACGTACTCCGGTTGCATCGCTATCGTATATTTCACAGTGTTGGCGAAGTCCTCATCCGTCTGATTTAAAAATCCATACATTAAATCAATATTCAGTCGGGTAAAACCTGCATTACGAATATTCTTGACGGCTCTTTCATAGAGATAAGCACTGCCTTCTCGCCCTAATGACTCCAAAAGTTTCTCTGACACGGTTTGAAATCCCATAGAGATTCGATCGTAACCCAATTCTTTTACATATTGGATTTTATCAGGTTCATTAGCTGCAATGACGGGCGTAGTCTCAATACTCCATGTCACGCCTTTCTTGAAGTTGAAAGTCTTGATCTTATCAGTAATCCTTTTTAAGTTTTCTTTGCTTAGGAATAATGGCGTACCGCCTCCTAAATCATATCCAACGACTGGAAGATCCCCCATAAGCTGCTTGTACATCTCCATTTCATGTAGTAAATGATCTGTGTAGATGTCTTGACTTACTTCGTTTGGATCGTTCATGACAACATATTCACAGAATTTACAGCGTGTCTTGCAATAAGGAATATGCACGTATAGATTTATCTCCTTTTGGTTCGATATGTTTTTTGCCACAACCTGATGGATTGTCTCTACGTCGTGTAGCTCATATTCAGCTAAAGAGTTCACACGCAATGGATAGGCGGTGTTGGTGTAGTGGTGAAATTTGATACCCATATCAAATAACTCCTCGCATGTGTAGTTTGTTCTTTTTTCCATACCCGTATAATTTAAATGTGTAATTTTTACACAACAAAAATAATAACAAAATTTTAATGTGCAAAATATTTTGTGTAAAAAATACACATGTTTAATAAAAAAAAGAAAATAGGAGGGTAATCTAAGAATGGTAATCTCTTGTTGAGAGGCTTAATAATCCAATAAATCACAAGGGGCAACCACCATTTGATCGGGGTTCATACCTCTTTTCTTGAGGACATCCTCCATACCATCGATGTGATATTCGCGGATCTTCCGAGGCTGACAAAGCTCTATGCCTAATTGTGTCTTGTAGATGTCGTAGATTAGTTCTGAGCAATACCATTTGTCATTGCCAAACTTGAAGGCAAGGTCGTATGGTTTACCAAGGTATTTCTTGTATTTGATTTTTACAGGTTCTCTTTTCACCCGCATCTTCTTCACCTTCCCGTCTTTCCCTCGTTTGATCCACTCCTTCAACGGTGTTAGCTTGACCACCTTGGAGGCTTCCAGCACATACAACTTCTTGTCTTTTTCAACCACGACGCCGCAATGGGACCATTTCGACCCAGTCGCTTTCTGAATCAATGGGGATTGATGGCTCTTCGAGACTTGGAAGAGGATATCACCCTCCTTGTAACCTCTTTGTTGGTATGCCCAATAAGCGAAGGCGCTTACGGATAGCAGGAGGAATAGAATGAATAATTTCTTTTTCATGGTGGGTATGATGGGGAAAAATAATGTTTATCTACCCGCAATCTCCGCCTTTATATCATTGACGATGTAAGTGTCGGACATGATTTGGTACCCATATTTTGGGTCATGCATCTGCTCCCCCACCTTAGAGCGATAAAACAGCAACATTGCCCGTTTAGGGGATATGTCTAACTCATCGGCCAATTGGAGGATGACACGAGCTATCTTGCGGTATAGAATATAATCTTTCATATTTCCTCGTATTTTTCAAAGACAAGATAACGATCGATAATCTCTTGATTGCGGATGCATATTTGATGACGCAACTCTTCTTTTACAAGTCTGTCGATGGCTTGCTCTGAGGTGATGAATCCATCCACATAGGCATCCACTGTGGTAATGACACTGTCATTGGCGATACCACCCTCAATCCAGTCCCAATCCATCCATGGAGATTTCCCCTTGCGACTATCCGCCACAAAATCCAGCCAATCACGGTTGTATTTGTCAAAGACTTTCATAGCATATTTCACAGGCGGAAAAGCCTCTATTTCAAAACGATAAACATTAATAATCGCTTTTTGACCTTCCTTTCTTGAAGCTTTCGCAACAGCCCATTTCTTGGCTTGCTCACGGTTGTTAGTGACATAGAAGCCTTGCCCGAAATCTAAATCGGGACGACCCACATTCACAAGAGGGGCATTCACCTCAACAGTGCCTCCATGATAGAGAATCTTATTCTTTTCCATCCGCCTCATAGTTTTGCAAGGTTTCAATAATATCATCCGCCACGTATTCCACGCTCTGCGTGTGCAACACATCATAGAAACGGATCAAACGTCCGTCAATGAGGTCCTGACGTTCCAATCGCTCCACAAGTTCGGAAGGCGAGATGCCCATTTTGCGGGCAGCCGCTTCAATAACAAAGACCATATAACGCATCTGGTCGCCTTCGGGTGTTCTTGCCTGTCCTTCCATGCTTCGCAATTTTTACAAGGGCGAACCATTAAGCAATGATTCGCCCTCGATATTTAACATTCAAGCTTACGCTTTCTTCACCTCGATATTCACCTTGAAATCGTCGAAGTCCAACTCGGTTGGGTTGGCAACCTTCTCTACCAAGGTGATCTTATTGGCGAGCACTTGTGAGGAGATATACTCCTTGAATTGCTCTACTGCAGCATTCACATTGTCTGATTGCTCGATGTCGATCAATATCTTGTCGGTTATCTCGAAACCGCTTGTCTTACGGATGTTCTGGATACGGTTGATGAACTCACGCGCGATACCTTCTCGTTGCAACTCTGGTGTGATGGTTACGTCGAGTGCAATAGTGATCGTTCCGTTATTGGCTACCAACCAGCCTGGGATATCCTCTGAAAGGATCTCTACATCGGCCTTGTCCACAACGACGCAGCATCCGTCGAGACAGATCTCATACGTGCCGTTCTTCTCAAACTGTGCGATCTGCTCTTGTGACAGACTTTGCAACTGTGCTGCTACTGCCTTCATGTTCTTGCCACACTTAGGCCCGAGCTTCTTGAAGTCAGGCTTGATCTTCTTCACAAGAATACCAGCTGAATCATGCACAAAATTGATCTCTTTCACGTTCACTTCGTTCATGATCAAATCCTTCACAGCCTCAACATTCTCTTGCTCATGATCAGCTAAGATAGGTACCATGATTTGTTTCAATGGTTGACGAACCTTGATGTTCTCCTTCTTACGAAGAGAGAGGGTCATAGAGGAGATGTCTTGTGCTAATTGCATACGCTCCTCCAAGGTCTTGTCGATCAAAGACTCATCACACTTAGGGAAGTTAGCCAAGTGAACAGACTCGCTCTTGTCGCAACCTGTGGCATTGTTCAGATCCAAGAATAATTGATCTGCATAGAATGGAGAGATAGGTGCCATCAGACGGGCAACTGTATCCAAACAGGTGTAGAGTGTCTGATAAGCGGCAAGTTTATCCTCCGTTAATGTACCACCCCAGAAACGTTTACGGTTCAGACGAACGTACCAGTTACTTAGGTGATCGTTCACGAATATAGAGATTGCACGACCTGCTTTAGTTGGCTCATAATCGTTGTAGCTTTCATCCACCTCCTTGATAAGAGAGTTGAGCAAGGAGATGATCCAACGGTCAATCTCAGGGCGCTTAGCCATTGGCACTTGCGGCTGACTGTTGGTGAAGTTATCCACATTCGCATAAAGAGCGAAGAATGAATATGTATTATAGAGTGTACCGAAGAACTTACGACGTACTTCCTCAATACCTTCTGTGTCGAACTTCAAATTGTCCCATGGTGATGCGTTGGTGATCATGTACCAACGAAGTGGGTCTGAACCATACTTCTCGATAGCTCCGAATGGATCGACTGCATTACCGAGACGTTTGGACATCTTGTTACCATTCTTATCGAGCACCAAACCATTAGAGATAACTGCCTTGAAGGCTACACTATCTTTGATCATGGTGGAGATGGCGTGTAATGTGAAGAACCAACCGCGAGTTTGATCGACACCTTCTGCGATGAAGTCAGCAGGGTAGAACTCACCACTGTCCACTACCTCTTTGTTCTCGAATGGATAGTGTTGCTGAGCGAATGGCATAGCACCTGAATCGAACCATACGTCGATCAAATCTGCCTCACGCTTCATTGGTTTGCCACTGTCAGAAACCAAGATGACGCTGTCGATATATGGACGGTGAAGGTCGATGTTCTTCGGATCATAGTTCTCTTTTGAGTAATCACCCACCTTGAAGTTTTTCCAAGGGTTTTCTTTCATGAATCCAGCCTTGATGGATTTGTCGATCTCCTCGAACAATTCTGCGATAGAGCCGATGCACTTCTCCTCTGTGCCTTCTTCTGTTCTCCAGATTGGGAGTGGTGTACCCCAGTAGCGGGAGCGGGAGAGGTTCCAATCGTTCAGGTTCTCCAACCATTTGCCGAAACGGCCAGTACCTGTTGATTCAGGTTTCCATTGGATGGTCTTGTTGAGTTCCATCATTCTCTCGCGAGCCTTGGTGGATTTAATAAACCAGCTATCCAATGGATAGTAGAGAACTGGCTTATCTGTACGCCAACAGTGTGGATAGTTGTGGACATGCTTCTCGATTTTGAAAGCCTTGTCGGTCACCTTCATATCCATACAGATGGAGATGTCGAGTGTCTCATCCTTGTCTGTTAGGTTTGGATCGTATGCGTTCTTCACAAAACGACCTTCATATTTTTTGTAAGCTTCCACGTTGATGCGTGATTTAACGAAATCAGCATCTAAGTCTGAAAGCAGATAGAACTTACCTGTCAAGTCCACAGAAGGACGTAAGTTACCATACTTATCAACCAACTGCAATGGAGGAATGCCAGCAGCTTTTGCCACCTTCGCATCGTCTGCACCAAAGGTAGGTGCGATATGAACGATACCTGTACCATCCTCGGTGGTAACGTAGTCGCCTGGGATAACACGGAACGCTTGGCCGGCGTTCTCTGGTGTGATCCAGTCGAAGAGTTGTTCATATTTCATGCCTACAAGGTCAGTACCCTTGTATTCTGCAATGACTTTATAAGGGATAAGTTTGTCGCCCTCCTTGTACTCTTCCAACGCTATTTCAGCAGCTTTAGGATTGAAGTGAGCGTTCACCAGATCCTTTGCCAACACATAAGTGGCAGGTTTACCTGTGTAAGGGTTGTAGGATTGAACAGCCACGTAAGTGATGTTCGGTCCGACGCAAAGAGCTGTGTTAGACGAGAGGGTCCAAGGTGTAGTGGTCCATGCGAGGAAGTATGGAGTACCGAACTTCGTCATTTCAGGTTTTGGATCCACCATCTTGAACTGTGCCACAACGGTGGTATCTTTCACGTCACGGTAGCAGCCTGGTTGGTTTAGCTCGTGGGAGCTAAGACCAGTTCCCGCAGCAGGGGAGTATGGTTGGATGGTGTAGCCTTTGTAAAGATAGCCTTTCTTGTAAAGCTCCTTCAAAAGGTACCATAATGTTTCGATGTATTTATTGTCGTAGGTGATGTATGGGTTTTCAAGATCCACCCAGTATCCCATCTTCTTGGTGAGATCGGTCCACTCTTTGGTGAACTTCATCACATTGGTACGGCAAGCCTTGTTATAGTCATCGACAGAGATTTTCTTTCCGATATCCTCTTTTGTGATGCCTAGTTCTTTCTCAACACCTAATTCTACAGGTAGTCCGTGGGTATCCCAACCCGCCTTGCGCTTCACATGGAAGCCCTTCATGGTCTTGTAGCGGCAGAAGATGTCTTTAATAGAACGAGCCATCACGTGGTGGATGCCCGGCATTCCGTTAGCGGACGGTGGTCCTTCAAAAAACACGAAAGAAGGAGCCCCTTCTCTGATTTTGACACTCTTGTGAAATAAATCTTTTTCTTCCCATTGTTTCAGGACCTCTTTATTGATTTCTGAGAGGTTGAAATTGGAATGTTCTGCGAATTTTTTTGCCATGATATATAGTTACTCTTTTTATACAAATGTGGATTTCCGCAATTTTGTGGCAAAATTAGTGTTTTTGCATCAGATTTGAAAATGTTATTGTTTTTTTATGGTTTGTTAATCTGCAGAACTTTTATCCATTGCTAATCGGAGTCCGATGATGCTCGAAGCATAGTCGGGTTTGCTCTTGTTGCGACAAGAGACTCTACAAAACAGCGTGGGACCTTCAAAGTAGCCTCCTCTGACCACACGTTCTGTGCCTGTAGAAGCGCCCTCTGGGTTGATGAGTTCGGTCTCCGTATCTTCCGGATAGGCTCCATACCAATCGGAACACCATTCCCATACGTTTCCACTCATATCATATAATCCTAGTTCGTTTTCTTTTCTTTTTCCATTAGGATGAGGCACTCCCTCAGCATTGTCTTTGTACCATCCGAGTGAATACATGTCGTTTCCTCCACTGTATTTATAATTTTCACTCATGACTCCTCCTCTGGCGGCATATTCCCATTCCGCTTCGGTAGGAAGACGATAGTTTGAACCTAAAAACGCATTGAGTTTTTCGATGAATTGTTGCGCATCTTCCCATGATACGTTGGTGACAGGAGAGTCGTCATCTCTTGTGTCACTCGGATTCTTACCCATTACTTCACGCCATTGACGTTGTGTGACCGTATATTTGCAGATGGCAAAACTACGGACGAAGACAGGATGTGCGGGTTTTTCAGGAAGCAGACATTCGCTTTCTTGTTCGGCTGTACATCCCATGGTAAAAGAACCACCTTCTACAAAAACCATTTTGAACGTTAAAATGGCTTTCTTCCTTGCTATCTGATCTTCTCTGTAAGCAGAGGTGTGTTGCGTTGTCGATGCTTTCTCTGCAGTTTTCTTCTCCTCCTTTTTGGCAGAGGTCAGAACACATAGAATAGCAGAAATTAGGATACTGAATACAACAATCTTTCTCATTTGCATACATGTTTATTCTATGTTGTCGCTTGGTTTGGAATCTATGTTCATAAATTCACCTGTTTTAGTGAATGAAAGCTCCACATTTTTGGGTTTGTTGAGTTTCACACGGTATCCATAACTCTTCTTCTCAATTCGACGAATATATTGTTCTGGATATTCTTTTTCAATGTATTTAATCATTGTTTTAGGCAAAAGCTGCATAAAACTCTCAGGGAATGGATTTGATTTAGAGGTCTTTATATCAAACCAGTTGCCTTTCCGGTCGAAATCGATTTCTGTATTATTTTCCAGTGTGACATTATAATCTCCATCAACATCATTGACTAGTGAGGTGATTATTTCGTTTGGATAGTGTTTCTTTATGAAGACGGATGCGTTGGATGGTAAGCGTTTACCTGTTGGATCGTCGCTTATAATCTCTCCCTCTTTGGTGAACTGTAGTTCAATATCGTTAGGTTTCTGTAATGTGACTCTGTAAATAAAATCATTTCTTCCAAAAGATTTCTTTTCGATTTTTCGGATAGATTCATTCGGATAGTTTTCTTGAAGATATTGAGTCAGCGGTGTAGGAAGAGTAGCTAATAAAGAAGCAGGGAAGTCATTTTTTCTTAAATTGATGTATTCCCATTGCCCTGTGTACGTAAACTCGATCTCTGTACCATCATCCAGTGTGATGTCAAAGTCCATTAGCGTTTTGGTCGTGTCTATGGAACTGATTTCGCAATTCTGAAAGTGCTCAGAGAGGAATATGTCTATATCCTTGGGGAGCTGATCTTTCTTGTTCTCGATGTTGCATGAGGTAAATCCAAAGGAAACAATCAATGCAATCCATATGGTTAAAAATGTGTTTTTACGCATAACTTTATTGTTTTAGTAGGTTTCAAAATTATGAATTTTTCTGATATAAAACGATATACAAATTTTATTTTACTAAAACTTGTTCAACATAAACGCCGTTTTCTGTAGTCACTCGAACTATAAAGACACCTTTCCCTAATTTGTATGTATTTAATTCGCAGAGGTTTGAATTAGAATTTTCCGTTAATAGTATTCTTGCATTCATGCCAAGAATCTCAATGTTGAGAATTTTTGAATTAGATATAATATACGTGATTCCATCTTTGTAATTTGGTAGTATGGTAGGAGTGTCAGAATCTGAAATTATATATGGTATATTTGTTGTAGTGCCGGGTGGACAATTAGCGTTGAAGTATGTTACATGATTAGTTGTTTCTACTCGATCTCCAAAATTGTTTTTAAAAACTGCAGTGTAATAGTAATCATCTGTGGGAATAGAATTTATGGCAGAACCATCCCACATGTCTGCATACCCATCTTTAACAAGTCCTGCACAAGCCCAGATTTTTTTACCCGTTCGGTCATAAACATGACATTCGTATGAATCAGCATTGGTTACACTGTATCGAATTCTGTCGTTAATACCATCTTGACATTTGGGAGTTAAGACTTCTGAAACTTTTGAGAATGAGATTTGAGCATGTGGTGTTCCTGTGTGTTTTGGTGCTATGCTGACAATGAGCTCCTGACCATTTGAGTATCCGCATCTCTCTAAATCATAATATCCGTTTTCATATCCACGCCATCCCCAGTTCACGTGAAATTGATCTTTGTTTTCTTTTGAATAGCCATCAATTACGAAAAAATGTTTCTGCTTGATTTCGATGAGGTTGTGTTGCCCGTACATTAGGACGGGCCGACCGCAATCAATCTCTGAACGGATTAGATCAGCCCAAGCAGAACCATATTCCCACTCTTTCATGTCATACAGAAATGCACCATAGTCAAAGTGGGCAAACCCTTTAGCAACGTTAGAACTGGTTGTCCACGAACCTGTTATGTGAATTCCAGCAAAAGTTTGGTAGTGCATGTTGCAAGCTACGCCGCAATCATGAATCAATCGAGGACAGTCATCAGAACACCCATCTATCAAAACAGGAGGGATGTTATCCCAGTTGTATGAGTTGTATATTGATTTCTCTGGATATCCCCATCTATACATGATTTGTGCCATTGCCACTGCAGCACAGCCTGCTAATGTGTGTCCGCATTGGCTCTCATCATCGTCTGTGGGACAGAAGTAGTTATAGGAGGGAGAACAACCCTTTTCTCCATTTTTGCTTTGCCCCCACATGACTTCTCCATTCCTTTTATCTAATAGATTCGTCCCTGGTTCATACAAATACACTTGACTTATGCAGACTAGTTGATTTAAATAGAATAAAAAAATAATGATGATTTTTTTCATTTCAGTCTTTCAAGTTTATTCAGTGAACTGTTTTCAATAATAGCTTTTAGTGCATCCAAATCATAATCGTGATGACATACATATACTTCTTCAAAAGGGTCTGTGTCTATTACATATTTTGATATTGAATCCAAAAGTGATTCATCCCAATTGTCAGAGTTTATAGATGCATATGCAGCTATATAGTAAGGATAACAATTTAAACTATAATAATCATCTACAATTTTTATCGTATGGCCTGTGATACTGGCACAACAGAAACTTGTGTCTCCCTCATTGTGAACAAACATCCTTACAAGCACCTTGTCCGTATAATCATTTCCCATTTTAACCACATACCCTTTCGGATCATGTTCATCCACACAATTGTCACCAGGACAACCACATAAAAACAGAGGCATTGCAATTACAATTGCAATTACAAATTTCTTTATTAAGCTCATATTCATTCAAATATTTAATGTTAATATTTTTTTTTGTAAAAATACAATCTGTTTTTGATTTTTAATATAGTAATCTATTGTTTTTTTTTGCAAAGATAATGTAGAATTATTTAAATAATAAGGTTTGCTTGGGTGCCGTTTTTTTGATTTTTAATGCTTGTTTTGTTGATTTATGCATATGTGTCTGTTTTTTCATGGTGACGTTGATTTGTTTTATTTTATTAATTTTGTAAATTGTTAGGTGATAGGGGCCTTTCTAAAGTCTCCTGTTGTTGTAAATGTTAAATGATAGTGATAGTATGTTGTTATTTTTATTGACCATTTTATGTTGGATAGGGTATTGCCTCTATTTTGAACTTAAGTTTATGAAGGATGCGAGAATGACAGTTCCTTTATTTGGGTTCCTTTTATTTAGTTCGTGGATTGATGAGCTGATATTGGCTGTTGCATTTGTTTTGTTGATCTTTTTGGTTGTGGAGGCTATTTGGAGAGAAAAAAAATTAAATCAGGTAGATAAAGAATATAGATTTAGAGGTTGGTTGGTTGCATTTGTGTTAACCACCTTGTTGATTGCTGTCGCTACTGAAAATTCTAAATATGTTATGATTGCATACATGCTATTAGGCATATATCTATTTGTCGCTGATCTTTATCCTGTTGTAGTGAAACAGGAAGATGATGCTTCAGAACAAAATAATAATAAGCAAGGAACGTCACAAAGTAGAAAGAAAAAGCATAAAAAAGCAAAAGGAACTAATAGTACAAAGGCGATAACTCTTTTTGCGTGTGCTTTAGGTTATTATTTGGGTAAGAATAAACAATACTTTTCGGGAAATATCTATACAGCGGTTAGATCCATGTTGATTCAAGATTTCCCTGAGGCGAGTCTTCATGACAATTTTTCAAGTTGCCTTATTAAGACCAATAATCTGAAATGTTTTCAGGGTGCTGTTCTGTTGGATCCTTCTGTGCAGAAAATGTTAATGAGTTATTTTTTGAAATTGACTCTTTTGAGGGCAAATATGCAACGGACTGATTTTGAAGATATAGCTTTGGTAATTAATAAAATTCAAGTTGATGCTGCGTTACAAAAACAGTTCCTTGAACAGTATAAGACATTGGAGAAGTATAAGGCTTTGATTATACTGTTGAAGTATATGGCAACCGTATCCGGATTTGCTTCTGAAAAAGAAAATAATGTTGCATACGCCTATCTTAATAAAATAGAAAAAGAATCGGGTGCAGACAAACTATCGTTATCATTTCAAAAGATCTATTCTCTACTTAGCAATAACTTGAAAAAAGTGGCTTATCAGGCAGTTGATTATATGAGTATGATAAGTCACGAGGAGAGAAAGGAATTTATCAAGGTGATGTTTGATGTGGCAAATGCTGAAGAAGGTATCATCTATGCGGAGTTATCTTTCTTGTCGGTTTGTAGTTTTTACGCAGGACTGTCGGAGAAGGAGTTCCAACAATTATGTGAGACATATAATGTTGAATGGAAAGAAAAATATTGTGGTACATGTTTTGAGGGATTCCCGTATGGTTATTCCTTTGCTGACAAGAGAACGTCTGCGTGGAAACAGATTGAAGAATTTTATGACAAACAACAAAAGAAACAAAAGAAATTTGATACATCTAGTAATGCAGATAATGAATACAAAGGAGACACCAATTCTAATTCGTCAAATAAACAAAATAAGTACCAGAAGAGACAGCAATATTGGCAAGACTGGAAGGAGAAGCAACAGAGACAAAATCAAAATCAACAACAGAGACAGCAACAACAGCAGCAACAGCGGCGAAGAAATTCTGGTCAGATCTCGTTGGATGAAGCTTATTCTATCCTTGGCGTGTCAGAAAATGTTTCGAATGATGAAATAAAGAAGTCTTATCGTAAGATGGCCATGAAATATCATCCAGATCGATTGGGAACAGGTGCGTCACAGAGGGATATTCAGAGGGCAACAGAAAAGATCACCCAAATCAACCAAGCTTACGATGTGATCTGCAAAGCAAAGGGAATCAAATAATTCACTCTTTTTTGTATTCGGCAAGAATCATACCTATTATAATAGCTGCGGCTCCAATTATAGCGTAGAGGGTAATGGTCTCGTTAAGTGCTATGACAGCTGTAATCATGGTGACGAGCGGAATGAAGAATATATAGTTGGAGGCTAATATAGTGCCTAGTTTTTTTAGTACGATATTCCAAATCACATATCCAAAGAGGGATGAAAAGATTGTGAGTAATAGAAAGTTAAGAATTACAATGGAGTTACTAAAAGCATCCCAAGGTATTTCGGAGAGATCTTGTGCAATAAGTGGCAGGGTGGTGATGACACTATAAAAAAAGATTTTTCGTGTGATGAAAAGTGTCGGATATTGATCGTTGATTTTTCGAATGCAGATGGAGTAGATGACCCATACGATGGCGGCTCCGAGTGCCATGAAATCACCTTTAGGTGAAAGATGTAAGTTGAAGTGTCCGTTTAGAACGACCAAGATCATTCCTAGGAAGGTTAAAATGGAGCCTATTGTTTGTCGGAGGGAGAGACGTTCCTTGGAGAAAAAAATACTGACGGTGATTAAAATAAGGATGGGGTTTGTACAAACAATAAGAGACACATTGGAGGTTGGAGAGAGTAGCAACGCATTGTTTTCCAGCCAGAAATAGAGTGTCCCGCCTGTGATTCCACAGATGAGAAGTGCAAGTTCGTCTTTGAGATTATTGGCCCATAGCTGTTTATGAGAAAGAGCAACAAGCAGTATATAGGTGAAAACAAATCGGATGAAGAAAACTAATATGGCAGAGAACCCGTGGTTTAATAATACCTTCGTCGAAACGAAACTTGTTCCCCAAAATATTACGGTGATGATGGCTAATAAATGCCATAGAATCTTTTTGTCTTGCATTTTAGTCTGATTATAATTTATGCTATAAAACAGTAGCATAATGAAGATGCAAAAATACGATAATCTGAGATTCTAATTGTATGTTAAGTCATGAAAAAAAATTATCTTTGCAGAAAAAGTTCAGGATATATAATTATTATGGATGATATTAGAAAAGCACAAGAAGATGCTATCAATTTATTAAAACATTTGATTGATATACCATCATACAGTAAAGAGGAAAAATCTGTTGCAGATTATTTGCAGACCTATATAAAATCCATGGGGTATAGTACCAATCGAGTGGTAAACAATATTTGGATTACGGCGGATGATATTGATCCGGCAAAACCAACATTGCTGTTGAATTCACATCTGGATACGGTTCGTCCTACCGTGGGGTGGACTCATGAACCTCATAGAGCTACATTGGAAGGTGAACGATTGTATGGACTGGGCAGTAATGATGCGGGTGCATCGTTGGTGTCATTGCTACATGCGTTTTTCCTTTTGTCAAAGAAAAAGCAGAGTTATAATTTGATATTTGCAGCTTCATCGGAGGAGGAGGTGTCTGGCAAGAATGGTATGGAGTTGTTGCTGACACAACTGCCACATCTGGATTTTGCTATAGTAGGTGAACCTACTGGTATGCAGATGGCTATCGCTGAAAAAGGTTTGATGGTGGTGGATTGTGTGGCAAGAGGTAAATCCGGACATGCAGCACGTAATGAGGGTGTAAATGCAATCTATAAGGCGATAAAAGATATTGAGTGGATTCAAAACACACAGCTTCCAAAGGTTTCCCCTTCGTTGGGACCTGTGAAGATGACTGTGACGATGGTGCATGCTGGTACTCAGCATAATGTGATACCAGATGAATGCTCTTTCGTGATTGATGTGCGTTCTAACGAGTGCTATTCGAATCAGGAGATATTCTCTATTTTGGATGTTAATCTAGAGTCTGAAGTGAAGGCTCGTTCCTATCGTCTTACTTCATCGGGTATTCCAATGGAGACTCCGATTGTACGTCGTGGATTGGAGTTGGGTATGTCCACCTTTGGTTCACCAACCTTGTCGGATCAAGCTTTCTTACATTTCCCAAGTCTGAAGATCGGTCCTGGCGATTCCGCTCGTTCTCATACAGCAGATGAGTATATCGACTTACATGAAATACGTGAGGCTATCACCTCTTATGTGGAGTTGTTGGATGGCATGACGTTCGAAAAGTTTGCTTGATATGGCACAAAAGAAACAGAAATTTTATGTGGTGTGGATAGGACGAAAGCCGGGCATTTATTTGACGTGGGATGATTGTATGGAGCAGGTGAAGACGTTCCCTAATGCTAAGTTCAAGGCTTTTGAGAAATACGAGGAGGCGGAAGCTGCTTATGTGCGTGGGTATGAAAATTACGTGAAAGCAGGTGGCATGAAACGTATCAGTGATTTGGTGAGTACTTGTGTCAGTAATGTTCCTTGCTTGAAACCTGAGATGGAGGCTATAGCTGTTGATGCAGCGTGTAGTGGGAATCCAGGTAAGGTGGAGTATCAAGGTGTTTATGTTCGTAGTAAACAACAATTATTTCATGTCGGCCCTTTTGAAAAAGGTACCAACAACATTGGTGAGTTCCTGGCCATTGTACATGGATTGGCTTTTCTGAAACAAAAGAATTCCAGCTTGCCTATTTATTCTGATAGTGTCAATGCTATTTCATGGGTTCGCCAAAAGAAATGCAAGACTAAGTTGGAGCCGACAGCTGAGAATAAGGTGCTGTTCGATTTAATCGCTCGTGCAGAGAAATGGTTGGAGTCAAATGAGTACACAAATGTGATAATGAAATGGAACACAGATGCATGGGGTGAGATACCTGCTGATTTTGGAAGAAAATAATAAAAAGTGATATGTCTATATTAGTTGAACATTTGTTTAAGAGTTATGGAAAACAATTGGTACTGAATGATATCAATTTTTCCATCGGTACGGGTGAGATCGTTGCCTTCTTAGGTAACAATGGCGCCGGGAAATCTACTACAATGAAGATTATAACTGGCTATCTGACTCCGGATAGCGGACGTGTAGAGGTTTGTGGAATCGATGTTCAAAAAAATCCATTGGCAGCACATCGTTGTATAGGGTATCTTCCTGAACATAATCCGATCTACCCTGAGATGTATGTGAAAGAGTATTTACAATTCATTGCTGGTGTATATAAATTAGGGAAGTCGGCTGGTGAACGAGTGGATGAGATGATTGAGAAGACTGGCTTGACTCGTGAATATAAGAAGAAAATTGGTATGCTCTCGAAGGGCTATCGACAGAGAGTGGGATTGGCTCAGGCCTTGATTCCTAATCCGGATGTGCTGATCTTGGATGAACCGACGACAGGTCTTGACCCTAACCAAATTGTAGGGGTCAGAGATTTGATCAAAGAGGTGGGAAAGGAAAAGACGGTTATGCTTTCTACTCATATCATGCAGGAAGTGTCTGCTATTTGTGACCGTGTTATCATCATCAATAGAGGAAAAGTGGCTGTGGATGATAAGGAAACAATGGTGCTCTCTACTGTTCAGGATCGTGGATTGTCTATCTTTGTGGAATACCTACAACCTACGGACGCTTCTTTCTTGAAAGATATCCCGGGGGTCGAGGATGTGCAACAATCAACCTCGAATCAGTTTGTTCTGATGTGTAAAGAGGATGTCAGGGAACAAGTCTTTAAGCGCTCAGTGGAAAATCAACAAGTTATTTTAACGTTGAAATTACAAGAACGGTCAATGGAGGATGTCTTCAGAACCGTAACGAAATAATCATTCTAACTGTACATAAAAAAAGCATATTGCCTACGATTCCGTTGCAATATGCTTTTTTTGTTTCTATCCCTTTCTGACAGCTCTGTTAGTCCTCTTTCAGCTGATAGCTGACAAAAGCAAATTGTTTGCTGTCGGGCGACCATGAATTAACATTGATGGTTCCTTGTCCGCCAAATAACTCAACAATCGTCTGTGGTGTTCCTCCTTCAGCTGGCATCAGTCGGAGAAGCACATTCTTGTTTGGTAAATGTTCGTCAGGTTTCAAATCTCCTTTGTGATAGGCTATGTAAACAACTAGTTTCCCATCGGGTGATACATGTGCGAACCATGCATTTAGATCTTCGTCGAAGGTCATCTGCGTTTGTTCACTGCCATCTTTCTTCATTCGCCATATTTGCATTAGTCCAGTCTTTACCCAGTTGAACCAGATGTATTGACCGCACGGACTATATTCTGGTCCGTCGCTGAGCCCATCTTTTCCCTCTGTATGGGCGATTTCAACGCCCGTTTCTAAATTCATGGTATGAACCACGTGAGCCTCACCACGGAAGGCACAGTAGGCCATCTCTTTCATGTCGGGACTCCATCCATGGAGGTAACTAGGTCCATTCGGCGTGACGCATTTTGCTTCGCCGCCTTCAAACGGTAGGATGTAAATACGGGAGTTGCCATCTTCTGCCGTGTGGTGACTGACGGCAATCTGTTTTCCATCAGATGAAATAACATGATCGTTGTTGCATTTCTGCGCAATGCCCGATTCGATCAGTTGTGCGTCGCCTTTGCCATCTGATGATAATCGATAAAGACGACCGTTTGAGTTGAAGACAAGCCACTTGCCGTCGGGCGACCAGTTGGG
>JBGUIU010000168.1:0-3568 GCA_045113275.1 Paludibacteraceae bacterium | reverse complement strand
TGTCTTGATAAACAGCTTCATTGTTGAGTCACTATAATCGGGAAGCTTTGACATTCTGTAAACGATTGCAGGAAGCCTTCCGTTTGCCCTGATATAGCTTTCAGTCCTTATAGCCATGTCCACATATTCGGCCTTGTCTATTTTGGTTGAGTTCTTTAACATTACATAGTTTGGAAGGAAATCCAAAGAACTGTTATCCTTAATCACCGCCATTGTATACATTGCAACCAGCTTGTCTGAACCTAATTTTTTGGCTTTCTTTTCAATATCGCTGCAATTACCTTTTAATGTTAATATCTGGTAATGGTCACGCTTCTTGTACTTCTTTTTGTTCTGGATTAACCAGAATGCTATTGAGTTCATTGCCTGACAAAAACTTGTCCAGCTAATATTATCTTCTGTCATATACTATAATTTGTATTATCCTATTTATTATATTTTTTATATAAAAAAATATTATATCCATGAAAAATAATTTATTCAATAAAAACATACTACAAGTTAAAGGTGTATTTCACATGAACATGAGAAAAGCAACAGCAGATGACGCCCCAGAAATTGTTAACATAATGGATTACTACATGAAAAACACCGCAGTCCACTTTTCATATAAAGCACCCGAAATAGATGATTTCAGACAGGAAATGATATATATAACTGAAAAATTCCCCTTTTTCGTGCTCGAAGATAAAAGCTCCATCAAAGGCTTTGCCTATGCCAAGCCCTTTTCAGATGTGCCTGCCTATGACTGGTCCTGTGAGCTTACAATATATATCAAAGAGGATTTCAAACGAAAAGGCCTTGGACGAAAACTCTACCTTGCAGTTGAAGATGCAGTGAAGATGATGGGAATAAAAAACATGTACGCATACATCGCATACACAGAAAGGGAAGATGAGCATCTGGACAATTCAAGCATGAGATTCCATGAAAAGATGGGTTTTGAAAGAGTTGCAAGATTCTCCAAATGCGGATACAAGTTCGACACATGGTATGACGTCATCTGGATGGAAAAAATCATCGCAGAACATGAAGACCATCCCAACAGAATAATGAGCTACAGAGACCTTGATGAAATGGCTGCAAGATAAATACTGCTTTTTTAAAACTGACATTAAACAGGCAGCTATTGATTTAATTGACTGTCCTTGACATTAACAGCAGAGGTTATTGATACCATACTGGTTTTTAAACCATGATATATATCAAACAGTTTCTAAAAATAAGTTTTAAACAGTTAATGTCGGATGTTTCTGTTATGGATCCATTCCCTATGTTTTCCGACAGCTACCCTTATGATGACTTCAATCAAATCAGTTTCATCTTCCTTTTTGAAATAGTAATAAGCCGGTCCTTCCAGCATCTGCCTTAAATCATAAAACGGCCTTGGCTTGACTGCATCAGGATGCATCAACCCGTAATTCTTTAAAAGTTTTACATTTTCTGTTTCGTATTTCTCCAGTTTGGATTTCTGGACTTTGGTAGCTACGGTCTTTTCCTTTTTATCAAAAATCTTGGCTATCTGGGATGAATCAATCAGTATACTGGATTCAATCAACAGCAATGTTATTTCTTTTCCCTTGACTGTTATTGTTGTCGGATGTGAATTTTCAGTATCTAATATCAGTTTCATTTTATAGCCTCAATTATATAATATGGCGATTATGCATATAAAAAATATGAGCGGAAGAAATTAGTGAAGCTATTGAAACTTCACTAATATTTATGAGATAAAATATGGTTCTATGCTCTGAAATTACCTTTAATGATTCTGTTAGGTGCATTCATTAATACTCCAACGCTTGACAGGATGAAGAGTTTGGTGTACATCGGCAATTCATCCCTGATGTCCTTTCTCATGAATTCAATCAACGGATAGAAATCATACATCTCACCGTCAGGTCCTAATGGAGCAACGGTAGTTCCGGTAGTTCTTGAGTATAATAATTTCATTCCGGGATTAATGTAGTCCATACCGATATAGGCCTTGTCACCCATCTCTGAACCGCCGTCGCATACTGCTGTTCCCAGGATATCGATGTTGTCAACACCATAATAGCTTTTTATTAATTCTACCGGTTCGACCTGTCTGTTGCTTGAAAATATATCTGATTTCAGGGTTGTCAGTGATTTGTAGCTTACGGCCATACTGTTTAAGTTGGCATAGCTTCCAGCTGATTCCTTGAACTTTTCCTGAGCTTTAAGGATGGTCATACCAGTATCATCACCACTTTCAAAGTTGTAGGTAGCAACTTTAGATGAATTCATAATCATGTCAATGGCTGCCTTTTCAATGCTTCTGCCGATGAGGATTCCTACATCCTGCAGCATGTCATTAACGGAGATTAAATTGGAATCAAGCATTTGAGCGGAAACGTTTAGGACTCCACCGATAGTGTCAATGGAGATAGTTTCGCTGATTGGTTTTCTCACGTTCAGTTCCTGTAAAGTGGCACCTGGAGCAATGTCTTTAGCTTCACCGAGAACGCCTGACTGAATAGCTTCTTCGATATTGACCCTTTGAGACATGTAAGTATAATACTGAGAGTTCTCTTCAATTTCCTGCTTTGGCAATAATCTTGTGAATTTCATCCACTTTGCGGAAGTATCGGCTACAATTTGTGCCATCACTTCATTTTGTACTTTTGCATCATTTCCTTTGGTTAACATTAACAATCCTCCTTATGGCCTGCAAGTACCTTTCAAAGCAAGACCCGGTTTGTTTAACAATATTCCGACTTTACTTTGTATGAATAATTTTGTATATTGAGGTAACTCATCGTAAATGTCTTTACGCATGATTTCAATGATGGGATAGAAATCTGCAATGTTCTCATCACTTGTAATAGGTGCAACTGTAGTTCCTGAAGATTTGGAATACAATACAGTTAATGGCGCATTTCTTAAATCGAAACCAATGTACTGTTTTTCACCTATTAGAGATCCGCCGTCAGCCTGTGTAGTTCCTAAAAGATCAATGTTATCAATACCATAGTATTCCTTAATGTCTTCAACAGGCTGAACTAACTTGTTTGAAGAGTAAGCCAACTGTTTAACGTATGATAATGTTTTGTAGGACTCTGCCATTATTGTCAAGTCTGCTCCTGCTCCGGCATTGCCTTTGAATGCTTCCTGTGCCTTGATGACAAAGTTACCGAAAGCATCCATAGTATCATCAGTTTGAGTAGTATTGTATTGTGGAACGTTTGGTGAGCTTATTAAGGTATCGTAAATGTTGTATTCGATACGATTTGCAATAACGGTAGCTACATCACCTAATAAATCCTCAAATGAAACGATATCTGAGTCGAAAACATCCTTGTTGACATTTAAGACTCCGCCGACAGTGTCAATGCTGATGGTGTCGGTTACTGGTTTTCTAATGTTTAATTCTTGTAAAGATGCGCCTGGAGCAATGTCTTTTGCTTCTCCAAGCAATCCTTTTTTGATAGCTTCATCGAGATTGATGTTCTGTCTGAAGTATGTGTAGTAATCGGAGTTCTCTTTGATTTCTTGTTTAGGAAACAATCTGGCTAACTTCAATCTTTTTGCGGTTTCATCAGTAATG
>JBGUIU010000167.1:0-2310 GCA_045113275.1 Paludibacteraceae bacterium | reverse complement strand
CTCGTGGAAATAACTCATATGTCATGACGGCATCACATCCCTATCATTAGCTACAAGGCTTATGCCTGAATTAATTATCTTTACAGTGCCATACAATTTAGCTGTGCTTACAGCATCATCAAGCTTCTGTTGCATCAATCCACGCCTTGAAATAAAGCCGCCGTTTGGTACATCGCATCCAATAGATAATAGCAACTTATCACCAACTACTCTTGCTGTTGCACGAAGCACACGTTCTACCGTGCTTGCATAATCCGACAATGAAATCCTTAGTCTATCACCCAAAATCGGCATATTACAGCTTGGGCTTATAGCATAATCAACGCTCCATCCGCTCCAACTGCCTCTTGACACTTCATAATATGGCATATTCAAATCTTCTGTATCAACATATTCGCTATTAATAGTCAGCGTAGGCGCTGAATTCCCACCATACTTCACATAGTTTTTGCCATCAGTTGCGATAACTGCGTTATAGCTAAAACCGCCTCCAGTATGCAACCGACTACATTCAGTAATGGTTTCAGTAACAGAGCTATCAGCACGATACTGTATAAAGCTGAGTGACGTTCCACTATGACAGCAGAAAAATCCGCAGTAAGCCTGCGCCATTTCGTTGAGCACCGTCTGAAATGTTTTGCCGTCTATACGTTCACAAGGAATAGTGGCTTTAGTATACGGCAATTCAACGCTTGAAAATCCGCATTGGTCTATCAATGCCGCCCGAAATGCACTTGTATTATACTGATTGTCTGCCGTTTTATCCCACGGCTCATCATTTGGCGCTGTGTCTATCGGTACATCAAGATATGCACATCTGTCAAGGGCTTCCACATAATCAACACCATCACGATATACGTCACTATTTATAAAGAATGTGGGCAAATTGCCTATAACATTACCCATATAAATAGGAATATCGCTTGATACTGTTGGAAAATCCGAGCACTTAAAAGATAGTGACGTTACCGAAATACCGCTAAGCCCAAGATTTGATATGCTTCTTGAAATTTGAATATCGCCTACATCATGTATAGCGATATTGCCTACCGTGATGTTTAAGTTAAAGGCCGTTGCCGTTCCACAG
This sequence comes from Paludibacteraceae bacterium, assembly GCA_045113275.1. Lineage (GTDB taxonomy): Bacteria > Bacteroidota > Bacteroidia > Bacteroidales > Paludibacteraceae > UBA1181. Next base: position 1,223 of record JBGUIU010000167.1, on the reverse strand, counting down.
TGCCACGGCAACCACGGCAAAATTTATCCTGTACCATTTCGTTCCATAGTTATCGCAAGCCGTTGGGAATGATATTGATTTCAGGCTTACAGTTGTACCACTCGGATATTCAGGGCAAATCAAGGTAAATTCATTGTGTAGCAAGGCAAATCTTAAAGCTTGCATATCACTTGCGTTCATAAGCCCTGTTTCGATGTTTACCGAAAATCTATCACCCTTGTAAATGCTAACAGTTGACATATCGTATTTTTCAAAGCTTTCCGATATTACATCAAACTGCGGCTGATAGCTAAGTGTTTCAATCGTTATATCGTGAGATGTGCCCAAATCTTCATAACGTATTGTAACACTGATCCCACGATTATATTTTTCAGACATCGAGCACACCTCCCGAATTTTTAATTGCATTAAGCATTTCGCCTATACCCATCTTTATTGCAGGCATACCAGCAACATTAATTTGAACGTCACCGCTAAACATTGTGCTAAATGTGGATGTAATAGCACCAGCAACAGCATTAGCGTTATTGGATATTTCCTGCTTGATTTCGCCAAGCAATGTATTACGCTGTTCCTCATACTGTTTTTCAGCTTCAGCCATTTCGTCAGAATACAGGCTTTCAGAAACTTTCTGCCCTGCCGCCTCATATTTTTTCCAGTTTTCGCTAAGTGATTTTAACTGTTCATCCGAAAGCGAAGCCCAATATTCAGCAACAGCCATGCCCTCTTCGGTGCTCATTTTTGTAAGCTGATCAAGCATACTTTCATCAATTTTCTTCCCACGCAATTTCTGAATGTTAGCATAATACTTTTCAAGTTCTTTTGTTGCGTTTGTGAGAAAATCCTTCGTCTTTGTGGCAGTGACCTTGCCAGTCTTTTCATCCGTTTCAAAGCTGAACATATCGGCATAAGACTTTGTAAGGGTCTCGCCAAAAGATTTCATTTGAGATTTTATATCTTCAACCTTCTTCTTATACTCATCAAGCAATTCTTTTGATTTGTCCTTGATGTTTTTGAGTATGTTGAAGAACGTTTTTTGATTTTCTTGTGCTTGCTTTTTGCGTTCAGCAATTGCGTTATCGGTGATTTTTCTCTCAGCTTTCAAAAGCCGTGAATTATAATCCTCATACAGTTCCGTGTTATGGTCAAGCGTTTCTATATACATACGTTCACGCTTTACAAGCCATTCCTCGGAATATCCATGAGCATTCATTTCATCTTCA
>JBGUIU010000166.1:0-12449 GCA_045113275.1 Paludibacteraceae bacterium | reverse complement strand
ATGCCACGATATTCCTCGGCAGAGTCACTCGCGCACTCAGCATTTTCTTTAACGTTATTTCTAACTGTATTCGAATCTGTACATCCAAAACACAAGGCGAAAATAGATATAACAATAAAAACATTACTTTTCATTTTTCCCTTCTTCTTTTCACATCAGTTGTATCATATTCATTTATATCCGATTCCATAGTCGAAGTCGTGTTGCTTTGACAGCTGCAAAGCAATGAGACAAGTATAATAAAGTCTGCTATGTATTTATTTAATTATGGACTTCATATTATATCAATGTTCCTTTTCTTCACAACACTATTTTCACATATGGTTATCTTTCTAAAGCTAAGTTATGGGCCTCTTGCATAATTTCTTCAAAACCATCCAGATGAAAATAGTTGTTTCCCTTTACATACTTTTCAAAGCGAGAATCATTGTCTTCTATATCACTTCGCAGATTAGCGACCAAGGCATTATGCCAGCAACGGGATCGCCTTTGCCATAAGAAACATACTTATTATGCTTTTATTTAATTTACCATTCATATTCCTTAACATATGGAAGATGATATCTTCTTAATACACTTTTCCTGTGCTCATCGGTATCCATCATATACAACTGCAATCTACTTTTGTGAACATATCCTATTCTTCCATCTTTGGTCCGCACCTTAAGCATTTTGGCAGCGTATATTTCATCCTCCGTCATGTCAACGAACCTCACATCCTCACCTGTCGGAATCGTTCCTATCACATTTGACTTTAAATCAGCAGCAGCACGTAAATTCACATACCCGTCCTTATCAATAACTCTTCCTAACAGAATAGCGAGGCCTCTATCTACAATGCCTTCATAATCTCTATCATAAAAAGGGAATTGCACCCCACTTCTTATAATTTCTTTTAACTTTTGATTGCCATAATAGCTCTTTTTTTCTATTCTTTCTATAAAATCATAACCATTCTGGTTAACCATTTTATTTACAACCTCATAGGCTCCATATGCCTCGCCGCAGGAATATTTTGCATTAAAGTCTTCGCAAAAATCGTACAGGAGCAATATCATGTAACACAGACATTCATCTTTAAGTTCCACAGGAACATCTATATAATCATAGACATCTATGAACATATCCATAAAACCACAAAATTCAGGTTCTTGTCTTGCAAGAGTATAGTTTTTAGGATTTTCTTCTTTAAAATGCGTGATTAATCTAATAAAATCTTTACGTACACCCCTACTCAAATTATTGTAAAACAATGCATTCCTTAAATCTTTCCAAAATCTGTCTGTCGGCCACGTATATTGAGTAGCAGCCTTTTGAAGAAGGAGTTTATTCTTTTCGTAATTATGATAATAGACCACATTAAATGCATGTTCTGGCATATTCATAAACTTGGGGATCACACGCTTGTCATCATGAAACAACAACTGATTATAATAATAATCCAATGAATCATCCGCATACTTCATGGCTGCCAAAGCTTCTTTTGCGTCACCCTTCGGTTCTCCATTAATTTGAGAATCATAAAACGGGTAATAGTAAACACTTTCAGAACCTTTTCTGAAAATCATACAATCAATAAACAGTTGATCCTCACCATGGTTATACACATAAGGAACCGTATCAACGTTTATGCCCCAGTATTCAGCACACTTTTTTTTGAATTCGTCTCTGTTTGGATAGACATAATGTTTGTCATCCAAATACATTTTCAGAACCTCACACTCCTTTTCGACATATTGTTTTTCTTCTTCCATAACATTCGTTTTTGACAAAAAGTTTTCTGCATCTTTATTCCTTGTTTTCTCCTGATCATTCGCATACAGCACGAACAACACATTAGAGGCACTTAACAACACAAGAATTGCAAGTAAAGTTAATTTGTTTTTTTCCATCTTATCACCTCGTTCCATCTTTAAAATCTAAACCCGTTGATTCAAAATTTAAGCATACGTTCGGCTACGCTGTACGGATGTCGCGTGCGGCGTCCGTTAGATACGTGCGGCGTCCGACATAATCTGTCCCAGCCCTTCAGGCTGGAAGGGAACCACTTCCACCACCTATACCCAGGGCGATGCCCATGGGCTATATCTGTTACAGCCTTTCAGGCTAGCGCGCTGGCAAATTGATCCATCCGTGATATCGTTCCACGAGCCTGAAAGGCTCATACAAATATAGCCTATGGCATCGCCATAGGTTAGGCATATATCCATCACTCATGAGCCTGAAGGGCTCATACAGATATTGAATTGCCAAGTATTATATTCAAATTAATTAGCGTTCGAATGATAAAGGGATCGTTCCTACCTTTCAGGTCGTGGCACACTAACATGAATGTGATGTGCCACACCTAACACGGACGTGGCACGCCGCATCCGTTGTAATGCGTCCCAGCCATAAAAACCATAGTATTGATTACGGCTTATGGATGTTACCGTTTTTGGTACAGATTTCCCATTAATCCGTAATACCCTCAACAGCTTTTTCAAATATATCCTTGTATCCATCCAACCCCATATACTGGTGATTCCGAACATATTGGATAAATTCACTATTGTTCTTCTCCTGATCTTTTTTCAATGCGTTCATTAAGGCATAATCCCATGTCCTTGGTGCGCCATTCCCATGAGAAACATACTTGTCATAGGCTTTCTGCAAATAGTAGCCCATGTAGGCACATGTTTCATAGGTTCTTTCTTTTTTCTTTGAGTCATCACTATTCCAATGCTCGCCAACAAGATATTCGAAACAATCTTGCATAATGGAGATATAACGGTCTCTCCTAATTTTAGCTTTATCCACATCTTTTTCATCATAACAATTATCAACGACAAATTGCATCAAACCCGTACGTACTTTGAAACTATTCCATTTGCTAACAACCCTATCATTTACATTTGCGAACAAATTGCCGTACCAATAATCTTGTTCTTCGATTGGATACCCATTATTGGTCTCAATTCTATCAAGTATCATTTTATTCAGTTTGGGATCTTTATCATAATTATAGACTTCAAAAAGTTTATATAGTAAAACATCATCTTTTTGTCGTAACCATATAAAACTAGATTTACTATCATAAAATATGTAATTGTTATAATGAGATAACATTAAAAGATCTTTAACAGGAATCAGCACATCGTAATTTTCTTTTACTGCTTTTTGATAATATTTAAATGTTTCCGATAATAACTCATCATATTCTTGTAATCCAGGAAGGTCTTTGTCAATAATACTATTAAACCATTCTTCATCTCTCATTGGAGAGAACTCATATGAATAATGAAAGAAATCATACCATACAATAAAATTCTTTTTTATGTCAAGAAACGTCACAATTTCATTTTCAGACTCACCTACTTCAACATCATGGATTTCATGAAAACTTTTGTCTTGCATAGCATTCAGATCAATACCAAACACACTTTTCACCCGATTCGAGAAAAGGGAATCAGAAACAGCCTGATACATCACATTAGCCTTATTCATAATTACATAGGTAGTATTTAGCAAATTCTCCTTATCGTCATCTGTCATTACGATTTCTTTGGGTGCAATATCTCTCCCCTCTAAATCATAATCTCCGCCATATTCCATATCCAAAGCATACGTTTTCTCACTCCAATATTCATATTTTTTCAACTTTGCAATATTTTTTCTCAACGCATGCGATTCTGCATCCGTAAGAATATCTTTTATATTCACAGTTCTATTCATTTCCTCTTCGTTTTTTGTTTTTCCTTCATTCGTTTCTGTCGAATCACTCACTGTTACACTCTCTGACTCTTTCCCTTGATTTTCTCCATTTCCCGTATGGGCACCTTCTCCACATCCCATCAGGAGCAAAAAAGGAACAATAACAATCTTCTTCATGATTTACTTTTCGTTTATTACAATTATCTTTTTAGGTGTTTCCGAATGATATACAGATAAATGAATGTGAGATTCATGATTATCTATGTCTCTGAAAAACTTCTTTACTACTTCCCCTTTGCTATTCGTTTGATTTAAAAAATCCCATTCATCTTTGTGACTATGTCCAACATTCACTTCATTACATCTGAACTTATATGCTGCTTTATATAATTTCAAATTATCTTCTATATTTTTGAAATAACTAAAATCAAATGCATAACCATTCCTATGGGTGATACTAGGATATCCTGTGTTTTGCACTTCAACATTTCCCGAACCATTTAATGGAAGTCGATAACTTCCCATTTCCGCAAGTATTCCTATAAATATAGCAAAGACATCTGGATTTGAATAAAACCTTTCTGTAGCATTCTGTATTGTATATTTAAACCAAAGATTACCTTGTTTATATTCAAATGTTTTATTCACACAATTTTCGTCAATTCGGACTAATTCCGCATCTTCATTTCTCAACTGTGAATATCTTTTATTATTTTTCCCACTTCTTGAGATAACGACTTTATCCCCATTTTTTAATATATATATATATTTCCCATCTGTGCCACCAACAGTATATGACCATTTTTCCTCATATTCAGTAGGTGCCGTTGACCCATAATCAACAGGTTTTTTTAAAAGTTTTGTTTTATGTATTGTTCTTGTACAAATTTGATAGCAGATGTTATCTTCATCATAATAAAAATAAGCATAATGCTCTTTATCTTCTAAATTTGCAGGAATATGTTTTTCCACATGCCCATTTGCATAAATATGATATGAAGCCATTTTAAGTTTTTCTTCTTCTGTGAATTCATCCCACTTGCAATCATCTACTTCAAAATTCTTTTTCATGATTTTTCGGAAAGCCATTTTTTTCCCATTATGATTGCTAATACATGGTTCTCCTTCGATTTTCATTTCACATTTTGGATCTTTTTCTCCAACTTTATTTGATACATTCTCGACATCTGCATCGTCCGCCTTACCATTACACAAACGATACATATTTGCATTTTTATACCAAAAAAAGGCCATAGATGAAACTATTCCCAATTCAACAGTTGATACTCTTCCAGCCTTTCCCAAAGAACTCGAGATATCACAATCTCCATCATAGCCGACAGCTTTCAATATTTTCTCTATGCTTTCATATGCATTCCTTCCCGTAACTTGAACCACTCCTCTTCCTCTGAAATTCCATCCATCATCACCGCCTTTATTTCCTAAATCAGATCGATCCGAATATACATAATTAGCCAATTTCTTCTGATCACACGTATGTGGTTTAATAGAACCCAGCCAACTTTTTTCAAATGTCTTAGATTTATATTTAAAATTAGTTTCTATATCACATGCGCCATATTCTGCACATAACTCTTTTTTCCCTGAAAATTTAGAAAATGTGCCACTATAATATAAATTAGCAACACTATAATAAAAATCCTCTTGTTTACATGAAAGTGTTCCTCCCGTCTCAATATATGCTTGGGCGAAGAAATGAGCCTTTATCCAACATGTATCCATTTGAAATTTTTTCATATATGTCGTATATGTTTCTGCGGCTATTTTCACATTTTCAGCTGGCGCATTTGGAAAAATCTTTTTAAGTCTTGCCTCCAATTTACTTGCGTCTTCATGACAATTAGGACATTTGCAACCGTTTTCATTGCCTTCTTCTCCCTTCGTCAATTCCTCTCCCACTACAACAGGAGCTACTATTGCCAAGGTCGGGTTCAATCGTTTAACTTCTTTATCCTTTCCCACTTTCAACTGCCAAAGATAACTGCGAATCTTTGTTTTTAGGTTATCATCACATGATGAATCACCTTTAGAAATAGTATAGACATCATCATCTTGGGTAATAACAGCGGTATCGCTATCATCACACTCCGGTTCCTCTGGCTCAGTTTGTTGAGAAGCATTAGCTGACGGAGCCGATTGCGAATCATTGGGTATAGCAGTTTGTTGAGGTGCATCTGTACTTTGTGGAGCATCATGCATAGGTTGCTGATGCACTTCTTCTCTTCGCTCATTATTCAACATAGCCTGACGAGGCTCTTCCGTATTTCTATCCTCATCCCTCTCCTGTCGTTGCGGTGGCATGTTTGAATTCCGATCATCATGTGTTTCGGGTCGTTGCGGTGTATCTGTTCGTTCATCATTTTGCACAGGTTGTTGTTCATCCGCTCCTGATGAAACGGACTGAGAATCATTTGCAACGGCACTCTCACATCTCTTCTTAAATTTCATATTAAAGACATCCTCCTGTGTTTGAGGATATTGATATATCACAGCCTCATCTAATTTCACTCTAAAATAAAACAAACGAGGATTGGGATTATCTCCATGTGCACCTTCATCCATGAAAAGGTCTCTCAAATCAATTTTCACTTTCCCATACTCATCTGAATTAAATCTTTCATCATCATTTGTAAATATTTCAAACAACCTGTCGGCATCACCTTTATAATTATTTTCCCAAAGTTCCACCGAAATTCTATCCATTTTATTCAAGTAGTTATGCGTAACAAGCATGATATAAATCTTATCTCCATACTTCATCACTGATTTCTGTGGTTTTCCAGATCCACCTGAGAAACAACCTGATATTTCTGGTTCGCTGGTGAGAATCAGCGGAGACGTATCATCTTTCGTGCTAACCCAATGACGGGTTAACCCTTCCATTTCCGACAGGTCTCGTATTCCTTCATATGGAGGGTTCATAAGAGACGAATTTATGATAATATTTTTCCTGCCTCCAAGTTTAACATCATCTTCTGTAATCTTCAGTTCTATCCACGCTTTTGAATTTTCATCAAATCTTGCATCGTCCGTCAATTTTTCAATAAGAGCTTTTTTCTCCGTGTCCCACAAAAACAGACGTACTTTTTGGAGTAACTCATTACTATTCCTTAAATCTTTCCATGCTGGTATATTTATTTCAAGATAAAATTTTTCATCAAATCCAACTTTACTCACCTTTTTATGATATTTATCAACAAATTGCCACGTTTTAATTATAGGTTCACACACCTCAAAATTAAACTTTTCTTTTACAAAAGAAAGACAATGACTACCAACTTCCTTGATGTTAAGAGAAATTTCATCCGTTTCATTCATTTGATCTTTCCCGTCCAACTTATATTTGTACACACCATCCTTAGATATATAATCATAGTAAAATTTGACCTTAAATCGATATTGAATACCTGCATATAAAACAGAGCGAGGATCTTCAATGCCGATAGCAGCATTACGTTGTATCTTTAAAGTGCGGGTATATTCTTTCTGACTATTATTGTAGTTACTTAAATATTCGTCACAACATTGAGCCAAAGATAGAGTAATTGTAACCTCACCTTCTTTTTCGAGTTTTAATTCACAAGACTCTCCACGGCATACCACATTATATTTTTTTATAGGTTCCTCAACATTCTTTTTCTCCTCTTGTTTTCCCCCCCCCTTACTTTTCTTATTATCTTTTTTCTTAATCTCTATTTCCTTATCTTCAATTTTCCATTCCGCATACTTCAGGACATTAGACTTACCGTAACTATTCATCGGACGCACCAACAAATATATGGTTGTTTCAGGTCTGACCATAGGAGGGACCTCTTCTCTCCCCATTTTATCTAGCGATACAGATGCAAATACAATATTATTAACTTGCTTGATTTTTAAATACTTAATATCTACGACACCAGCCTCTCCTATTTTAGGTTCCATAGGTATTAGATCGGGCAAAATCGACATTTTTCCCTCTGTCAATAAAATAGTAATATCAATATTAGGATAAAAACATGACACTTTTAACGAAAAATGATATTCTGTATTGACACTATACTTTAGAATCCAATCTTTATGAATATACTCATTAACGAGAATACAAAAATGTTCTTCCTTATCTAACGGTACTGCAGTATGAACAACAAATTCAATCTTATCAGAAAATCCATGAACATATCTTTCAACCTCAACTTCTGTATATTGCTGGGGTCTTCCAAAATCTCTTGTTGTGCTGGCATAGCCCCCCCCCTGTGTAAAATAGCATTCTTTGTTTTTTATATTAACCTTGAATTTTTCAGGAATATTGGCACCAAAGTGGTAGTTACTTTTTAATACGTCTGCTTGCTTATTCGAATTTTGAATAGATTGATAGGTTATATTGGGATTATCTTGTTTCAACGGGACACTTTCTTTAAACTTCTCCTTAGGATTTAAAGCAGGGTCTCCCTCCATTTTCACGTCCAAGATACGATTATGTTCCAACACTTCCACCTTTATCGCACAATTTACATCTTTTGGAATTCCGTTTTTTCCCCCTTCAATAGTTTTTTTATGATCAATCTTTTTGTATCCTTCTACCATAGCGTTTGATCCACCCTCAACATAATAAACACCAGGCTCTTTAAGCTTTAAATTAAACGGAGAACATGTCATTTTATATAACACAAGTTTATCCAAAAATATTTTTTCTTCGGAAATTGGTTTCTGGTTTTTATTTTTTTGCTGTATTTGTACTATCTCCATTCTTCTTTTAGAAACAGCCCAGTTGACAAATTCTGTTGCTTTCAATTCAACATTACCTTTTTTATAAGCATAAAGAGTTATTAATTCATTAGGCCTAACATACATCGAATCCTTAAACTTGTATCTTTTCTTTTCTCCAAGTTTTGTCGCAGAAACACTATATATAGATTGAGGCTGGGGTTGTGTCTTTTTCCCCTGATTGACAGGGAAAGTCACCTGTAACGCAAATGGGAAATTACAAAGTGCCTCCATCTTTACGTCAAAATCTCCTGCAGAGACACCTTGTGTTTGTCCAGGAAACACACATGAAATCTCACCTGCAAAAACTGGACATTTCATTTTACTACTTTCTGTAATTGCATTTTTTTTACCCTGTGGTTCTGTTGTATTAGGAGTCCATACTCCATTTGCATAATTGCATATAGGTGCCTGTTTATTAGGATTCTGCATGCAATTCACGAAAGGAGACGTCGCAATTTTGAATGTAACATCCTTATCTGTCACAATTGCTTTTCCCTGAGCCATTATCGTTTGATTGGAAGTGACAGCTATCTGACAAGGTGCACCTCCATATTGACATTTGTAGATTGCGCCATCTACCGCATATTGATCACCACTATTTTTCTTAGCCATATATTCCTATTTCCTACTTACAATTAAACAACAACTTCTCTGAAAATCCGTATCTGCTAATTTCGCCTCTGCTTTCAAATCAATCTTCTCTACAAGTCCATCTGCATCAAACAGATACATACCATTTAAATCAATGGTCAAACCTTCCATTTGTGTTTCTTCCATGCCCAACGTCTCTGCTATGACGGCAAGATCGGATTCTTCCTTGTTCAGATACCCCACAATCTCAACCTTTCTTATCCCGTCCGTCTCTGACATTGTTAATTCTTCCGTCAAAATAGTTTTTGCTGCACCGAAAATGCCCGGAAGAGATGAATTCATAATCATCTGTCCATCCTTTCCATAATCCATCCAGTATCCACAAAAAAAACGGTTGTAGAGCAAGTCCGACTCAACAATCTGTAAATATCGTCGCTCATCTTTTATTATGGACTCAATCTGCTGGGTCCACCCTTTTATGGTTGAAAGCACATTTTCATCCCTGCTCACAAAATAATTATCCAGATATATTCTGGTATATTCCCAATTTTTCAATATCTCTTCCCTGTTCAGCACCTTCTCAATCTTACCATCCGCAGTGAGCTGCAATTCAAGTTTGTTCAACACTTCCCCGGACTTTATAAAGTAATGTTCCACAGGATTGGGACAAAAACGCTTACCGTCTTTTCTGACGTTTCGCCTCTCCACCTTGGCTACGATTCCCGATGACCTGGAACGATCAATGGCGACACTCACCTCTTCCGTGTATTGCGTTCCAGGCGCGCTGTCATTGCCTGGCGCATCCCGAAATTTGAAGTGTTTACTTACACTGTATTCTCTCGTTGCACTATCTGCTTTCAACTCAATCTTCATCTCTTCACCTTTTTTAGAATAGGTTCACTTTGCCTTTGGCCTGAGCTTCTATATCACCTCCCGTAGCAAGGACAAGGTTCTCCTTGTTGCTGTCGATTTCTATCTTCTTTGATGTGATTTCGACCTCCGAATCCGCCAACAGCGACAAACTGTCCGAATTATGCTGCGCATTTTCCGTAACTGACGTTGACAGGTTCTTGGCCGTCACGGAAATCTCCTCTCCTGTCACAAGATTGGTATTTTCATTTGCATACAAATTCATTTCCTTGCTTGCATCCAGAACCACATCCTCTCCTGCATGTATCGACACTGTCTGCGCAGCATCAATACTAATATTATTAGCCAAAAGCGATATCGTCTCCCCTGCCGACAATTGTATATTTTTACCTTTCGTATCAAGTTTGATGACATTGCCATTTTTATCAGAAATGGTTATTGCCCAGTCACTATTATCATCATTAAACACAATCTGATGTCCGCTCTTCGTCACAATGCTATGGATATTATTCCCGTCACCGCCTCCGGCTCCGTTCGTTCCTGTGAACATACTTCCCATCACATACGGACGTCCTGGGTCACCATACTCGAAGCCCACCATCACCTGGTCTCCTTCCTCGGGGATAAAGACTTGTCCTCGATTCGTCATGCCACTGCCTCCTGCATCGGGACTCTGCACGCGAATCCAGTTGGTGCTCTTGCTCAGCCGCTTCTGCCAATCAAACTGCACCTGTACTCGTCCGAGACCCTTCGGATCACTGTTGCTGCTCACCGTCGCCACCTCAGGATAGGCCTTCACCCTGTCAAGATACTGCTGGGTGACATATTCATGCCCGTCTGGCGTAGCGATGAAATGGTTGCTGTAGTTGCCTGCCTTGTTCACCTTGTGCACAATGCTCACGATACGGAACCTGCCCATCGAGGAGACCTGCATCTTCGACGGAAAATTGATCTCCACAACGCACCCCAGCTTGATACGGCACGTACGGGTCTCACCCTCCACGTTAAGCATTCCACCCTCCAGTGCATGCTGTTTGTTGTCGGCAAACGTCATCAGACACCCTTTGTCGGTCAACGGTGAGCCTGAAACAATGTTCTCTTCCGCCTCATACAATCGGTCGGAGGCTTTCGCCACATCCCCCAGCACGCCGCTCAGTGATGACTGTCTGGCACTCACACTGTCGGTCGTATCCAGCTCCATGAAGTACTCGTAGGCCGACACCTTATATGGCAGTACTGCCGCATGTGTACGGAGACTGAAGACATCCTGTTCAAACACCAGTGTCTCCTCCCCGCAGTTGCCCGGCTTGCCGAACCACAACTTCTTTCCGTCGTAGAAGAACGGCTCATTATAAGTGCTGGATAGCCGGTTCAGAAATCCGAACACGCTCTCTTTGTAGCGCATCATATACGGCACAATGCCGTCGAAGTGAGGCTGACACTCCACCTGCAGTCCGGACGGTGAAACCACCTCCGAGACAATGTTTTTCAATGTACTATCCGTGAAACTATCCATCCCGAGGGAGCCGTTCAACCGCATCACATCCCCCTCGCCGATGAAATGTACCCTGTTGCTGCGATGATTGTAATAATCATAATCCGGCTCACTCTCCCAGGCATCTATGCGGACATCCGTCACATACCCGGAAAATTCATACGACTCGCCAGATCCCTGCTGTTCAAATCGTATCAATGTGCGAGCACCAACATACGACATCAGTTTCTGTGGCGATTCCTTCCACATCTCATCTTGCGACATGAACTCTCGTACCACATCAAAATGATGACAAGAATTCATACTCTGTTCCAATGTGAGTGATTCGAATGGGATCTCCTCTCCGTCGAGTCTCACCTTGGGTCTTACCGGATTCAAGTTTTGTGACATATAATTATTCCTTTTTATAAATTCAATTTAACTCCCCTTAATTACACTATCTACCATCAAAAAATAGAAATACAAAACTATATATATTTTTTTATAAAATATAATTTAGTCAACAAAGAAACATCTATTTATTTTTTATAGGAACCATAGAGCATTGCCTCGGACTACGAGGATTCTCATAATAATTTAGCTCTGTCGTTTTTTCTCTCTGTTCCGTATTGACAGATTCCTTTCGCGGCTCATATTTATTTTTCTTTAGAAACAAACATTTTCTTCATTTGCCTGTCACCTCATAAAACTTCCCTTCGTCATTAATTCGGTAGTAGCGGGTGATAGACTTATCAATATCACCTTCTACTGATCTCTCCAATACTCGGATTGTATAGTCCTTGTATATATCAAAACGCATTATATGGCATGATGCCTCGCCAAACACATCATTTATAGTGTAGATAGGCAGACGATCAAACACCAACCAACGACAAAGTTCTTTTTTTATAAGCACTTTGTTTATCGTTGTATCTTTGTCATAATTATATTTTTCAAAAAGATTTTCTACTAAATAAAGTCCGACTTTGTCTGCAAGTATCCAATTCAAACTAGATTTACTCTCATAAAAGATATAGTTGTTATAATGGAA
>JBGUIU010000165.1:0-5316 GCA_045113275.1 Paludibacteraceae bacterium | reverse complement strand
ATGTGCATTGTAAAGGATTATTGGTTTTCACGGCCAAGAAATATGATTATCCTTATTGTTTCCAGTTGAAACAATTTGAGAACCAGGGACAGATTGGTGATATCTTGCAACAAACGATTTACGGTAAGCGATACTTCGAACTTTATTTCGACTATGTAAGATGGCTGAATTCTGATGATAAGGTCGTTGAGCATTTCAGACTTAGAGATTAACATTAGCTGATCATTGGGGCAGATGTTCAGCGCTGGTTTAAGTTGCTAATTTGAGCATGAAGATAGCCTATTGTGTAAATAGTATCCGTTATTTGGGTGGCATCCAACGGGTAACAGTTGTCAAGGCAAATGCTTTGGCTGAAATACTCGGTAATGAGGTTTACATTCTTGCTACCGACAATAAGGCCGGTCCTGTTGTACAAGAACTCTCCCCCAAGGTGCATCTCATAGACCTAGATATCAATTATTATAATAAGAACGAGGAGCGTTCCGTATTGACCAATATGATTGTTGGGCTTGCCAAAGGGATTCCCCACAAGAGGGCACTTAAACGCACCTTGAGAGAAATCAATCCTGATGTGGTTATCTCAGTAGGCATGTCTGAAAAATATATGCTCACCTCAATGAGGAACCGCACATGGAAGATTGTGCGAGAGTTTCACAGCGAAAAGAATTACCGCACTAAGCACGTTCGCTCTTTCTTTAGAAAGATGATCAGCAAATGCTCTGACTTTTATGAGTTCAATTACGCTGACAAGAAGTTTGACAGAATTGTTGTTCTGACCGATGAGGATAAGGATACCAATTGGGGGGGATGGAAAAACGTCTCAGTGATGCCCAATCCTGTCGCATTTAAATGTGATGTCCCCTCTTCTCTGACCGAGAAATCAGTGATCTCGATGGGCCGTCTGGAGCATGTCAAGAATTTCACGTCGTTGATTAGTGCTTTCCGGATTGTTGCTCAACGGCACCCTGACTGGACATTAAAGATATATGGCGACGGAAGCCTCAAGGATTCATTGCAGAACCAAATTAATGAAAGTGGTCTGCAGAATAATGTGTTCTTGATGGGTTTTTCTAACGATATGGAGCGCGCATTGAGACAATCATCCATTTTTGCCTTCTCATCTTTGGTTGAGGGCTTTGCGCTGGTGATCGTTGAGGCAATGGAGTGTGGTCTTCCTGTCGTTTCCTACCAGTGCCCCTGTGGCCCTAAGGACATTATTACCGATGGCAAGGACGGATTCCTCGTGCCGGTAAACGATGAGCAAATGCTGGCCGAAAAGATATGTGGCCTCATCGAGGATGAGAACCTTCGCCACCAGATGGCTGCAGCTGCGAGAGAAAAAGCCTTGAGATATAGGGACTCAAGCATTGCCGAACAATGGATGAAGTTATTCGAAGAGATAGTTAATAAGTAACAGGATCCATTTCCCATATCAACCGCAAGCAATCAGATGAAGATCGTATATTGTGTGAATAGCATTCGATATATTGGCGGCATCCAGCGAGTGACCGTCGTCAAGGCGAATGCTCTAGCCGATATACCTGGCAATGAGGTCTATATTGTGGCGACTGACAACAAGGCAGGCCCTGAGACCCATGAGTTGTCCCCCAAAGTTCATCTCGTGGACTTGGACATTAATTACTATGATAGAGACCAAGAGCGTTCTTTCCTTGCGGGTAATATGGTTTATTTTGCCAAATGTGCCAAGCATAAAAAAGCGCTTAGAAACACTTTGAAGCAACTCAATCCTGATGTGGTTATCTCGGTGGGCATGTCCGAGAAATATATGCTCACTTCAATGAGGAATCGCACGTGGAAAATCATCCGCGAATTTCATTGCGAGAAGAATTACCGCTCTAAATATGCCACTTCTCGATTTGGCAAAATTCAGGGTCTAGTCTCTGATTTCTATGAGTTTAATTTCATTGACAAGAAGTTTGACAAGATAGTCGTTCTGACCCATGAGGACAAAGAGACCAATTGGCAGGGGTGGGATAATGTTGCGGTAATGCCAAACCCAGTTGCTTTCAAGTGTGATGAGCCATCATCTTTAAATGAGAAGGTGATCATATCTATGGGTCGCTTGCATCATGTCAAGAATTTCTCTTCCCTCATTAGAGCGTTCGGTCAGGTCGCTAAAAAGCACCCTGATTGGATCTTGAGAATATACGGAGATGGCGAACTCAAACAAACCCTACATGATCAAATCAACCAAGCTGGTCTCCAGGACAATGTGTTCCTGATGGGATTCTCTAACGATATGGCTACAGCTTTGAGGCAGTCTTCCATCTTTGCTTTCTCATCCCTGGTTGAAGGGTTTGCGCTGGTTATCGTCGAAGCGATGGAGTGTGGACTTCCTGTTGTTTCCTATCAATGCCCCTGTGGCCCCAAGGATATCATCACCGATGGCAAGGACGGTTTCCTCGTTCAAGTGAATGATGAGCAAATGCTGGCAGAAAAGATTTGCTCGCTCATCGAGGATGAGGATTTGCGTCGTCAGATGGCTTCCGAAGCAAAATTGCGTGCTCAGCACTATCATGTTGAAAACATCGCCCAGCAATGGATGGCCTTATTCAAAAATGAGTTATCAAAAGATAATTATGAGTAAAGATATTAAACTTAGTTTTATCATACCATTGTTTAATGCAAGATCATTTATCGGTCCATGCATTGAATCAATTCTTAGCCAGAACATCGATAAAGAGATTTATGAAATAATTGTTATAGACGATGGCAGTAATGATGATGGGGGACTCATTGCTAAAAGTTATGATCAAGTATTATATTATAGACAGGAGAATAAAGGTCAATCGGCATCAAGAAATAAGGGAATAGAGTTAGCTAGAGGAGAATATCTTTGTTTTATTGATGCTGATGACTTGTTGGTAGCTGGCAGTTTGAATTATTGTCTTAATGTTGCCATAGAGAACAAACTGGACCTAGTTACATATGATATAATCAGATGTTCGATAGATCAAGTTAAAACAGTTGTACCTGCTATTTCTGATTCTGTGGATAAGATTATGTCGGGTAATGACTATTTAGAAAACTATAATTTTAATAATGGCCCGTGGTGGTATTTGATAAATAAGCAATCTTTAGGTAATCAACGTTTTGTCGTTGATCGCTATGGTGAAGATGGAATGTTCACAGCTGAACTTTTAATGAGAATGAAACGTGTAGTACATGTGAATAACCAATGCTATTATTATTTGAAACGACCGAGCAGTACTACAACGAGGAAAAATAAGGAACATCTTCAGAAAATGATTGAAGATTATCTCTTTGTATATCATCATATTCAAGAACTGATTAATAAATATGGGAATTCTCTATCAGAAAAGGCGATTTCGAGGTGTAATGAAAGAAGTGAATCATATATATACTTTATGCTTGTCAGGTTGTTAAGATTTCCTGATACAAGTCTACTCAAACCTACTATTGACAGATTAAAAAAAGAAGGGTTATATCCAATCAGACAACCGTATAAAGGTATATTGTATTCTATTACTACAATGGTGATCAATAATTATTACTTATTAAAAGTAGCGAACAAAATTCTGGCTCTCTTAAATAAGTGATTTTTATGAAAAATTGTTTCTGAATTTTCGGTAAGTTTTTTTACCATAATATGGTATGGATGTGTTAACTAACGTTTTGTATTTTTGAAATCTAGAAATGGCAAGGATATCTGTCTTAATGGGAATATATAATTGTGCAGGGACGCTTGTCGAAGCGCTCGACTCATTATATGCCCAAACATATCAGGATTTCAAAATTATACTGTGTGAGGATGGCTCTAGTGATGATACTTATGCCGTCGCTGAACAATACGCCAAGTCACATGACAATATCATCCTGTTGCGCAATGAGCGCAACATGGGGTTGAACTACACCCTCAACCGTTGTCTCGAGCAAGCCGACACTGAGTATATCGCCCGCATGGACGGCGACGACATCTCATTACCTCACCGTTTTGAGACTGAAATCAATTTTCTGGACACCCATCCCGAGTATGCCGTCGTGAGTGGGCCAATGATATACTTTGATGCCGATGGTGATTTCCGTACTGGAACTGGCAAAGGTGAGGTCAAAAAGGAAGACTTCATCATGGGCTCACCAGTCTGTCATGCACCCTGCATGGCCCGAACCGAAGCCTTCAAAGCCGTTGGCGGCTACTCAGTTGGTGAAAGATTTATAAGAGCAGAGGATTATCATTTGTGGTTCAAGCTGTTTGCGGCTGGCTATAAGCTTTATATGCTTAATGATGTGATATATAAAATGCGCGATGACAGGAATGCTCTTAGTCGGAGAACCTTCAAATGCCGAAGGAACATAGCATACGTTATGCATATTGGGTTTAAAATGATAGGTTTACCCTGGTATACTCAGGCCTTCACGTTAAAACCTATTTTGATGTATTTTGTGCCTACTTCTTTTTATAGAAGGTTTCATAATCGAAAGTAAGTCTTATTCCTTTAGATGTAAAGTAGATTACATTTTTTAATAAGTAAGATATATCAACGCACATTTAGCATTGTCATCTCTTTAATAGACATTAAGTTTATGAAAAAAAAGATTTGCTTTGTTGTAGCAAAATCTACAACAATTAATTCATTTTTAAAGAATCACATATCAGCCCTATCTCAGGACTACGATGTTTATATTGCGGGTAATATTCAATCTATGGATGAAATACCAGAACTAAAGGTGTGTGGATTATACCAATATGATGTTCAACGTGAAATTTCGATTCATCAGGACATTAAAGCAGTCTGGCAATTGTATCGATATTTTAAACAAATGAAGTTTGATGCTGTTCATTCTGTCACCCCTAAGGCCGGATTGACAACTGCAATTGCTGCTAAGCTGGCTGGTATTAAACATCGTACTCATATTTTTACAGGTCAAGTGTGGGCTACTCGTCATGGTTTCATGAGGTCGTTATTGAAGGCCATTGATAAAATTATAGCTCATTTAGACAATCACATTTTAGTTGATGGAGAGTCACAACGCCAGTTTCTCATAAAAAATGGTGTTGTGAGCAGTGAGAAATCTCGAGTATTAGGAGCGGGCTCAATTAGTGGTGTTAATACTGAGGCTTATAACCCTTCTCCTGAAACCAGAGAACAGATGCGCAAGGAACTTGGTCTTAGTCCTGACAAGGTAGTGTTTGCTTTTTCTGGTCGTGCTAATAGAGATAAAGGAATATATGAGTTATATGAGGCGTTTAATAATATTGCGCCTAATCATCCTGAAGCCTTTTTGCTCTTATTCGGTTGGGATGAAGGTAATTGTATCCAAGAAATATCCAAA
>JBGUIU010000164.1:0-7673 GCA_045113275.1 Paludibacteraceae bacterium | reverse complement strand
GTATTTGCGAACAGATTGCCTTGAAATTCCTAATTTTCTGGCTATTCCCCTGATTGACTGTCCTTGTTTAGAAAGTTCATTGATCTGTTTTTGAAAGATTGAATCAAACATCTTGTAATACCGTTTTTTCCTTCCGAGATATTCCGGCATTTTACGATTTTTGGCTTTTTTCATGACCACTCCGTTGTCTGTTTTTTCTTGTTTGCAGGTGGTCAACTTTTGCGATCGTTTAACAATTATATCTCAGGAATTTTTTCTGACATTTTTAGCTATATGTAATTCACAGAGTTTGGTTCACACGATCACGCTCTCTAAAAACAGATGCCGGTTCCATTAAAAAACGGAACCGGCAGAGCTTTACGGTATATTACCTTATTATATCGAACATCACATCTCTCTCTGTGACATAACTAGGTAACGTAGGAATTTTACCAATATTCGCACAGCAAGGTCAAGAGTTGCCTTTTTAAGATGATAACTCCATCTCATGTCATCAGCACCTATATCTGAGATATACTTATTGATATAAGGTGTGGCATATGCAGTTAGTTATATTCCTATCACCTCTCTCTGTGATATACTGAAATTGTCAGGCAATTTCCAATTGCTTTTGTTATATCCCTATCACCTCTCTCTGTGATATACTTGGCAGAGTACAAACGTCTTCAGGAACTTAGTTATATCCCTATCACATCTCTCTCTGTGATATACTATTGAGACAAACATCCATTTGACGGTGCATGTTATATCCCTATCACATCTCTCTCTGTGATATACTCATTCCGTCAGGAACCTGGTCAACGGCAAAGTTATATCCCTATCACATCTCTCTCTGTGATATACTCAGAAGCGTTAACTATAAACGATGTTACAGGTTATATCCCTATCACATCTCTCTCTGTGATATACTATTACTCTCAAGGAGAGGCATAATCTCTGCGTTATATCCCTATCACATCTCTCTCTGTGATATACTAGTGCAAGGTGATTGCCTGATATGTCACGCGTTATATCCCTATCACATCTCTCTCTGTGATATACTTATGCAAACTGGGTTAAAGCCGGGTATTTAGTTATATCCCTATCACATCTCTCTCTGTGATATACTAAAGTACGCCCGGGGTGTAGCCTATTTTAAGTTATATCCCTATCACATCTCTCTCTGTGATATACTGTTGCCGATGCCACAGCAAAGCCCTTTTGAGTTATATCCCTATCACATCTCTCTCTGTGATATACTGCCGACTGGTTTCTTTTAAGGCTTCCGACAGTTATATCCCTATCACATCTCTCTCTGTGATATACTCTGCTGATAAATCAATTCTTGATAAAGAGTGTTATATCCCTATCACATCTCTCTCTGTGATATACTGCAAGAATAGCGTTCATTGTTGCGGATGCAGTTATATCCCTATCACATCTCTCTCTGTGATATACTCAGTCAAGAGTAATTAAGGTTACTCTTCAAGTTATATCCCTATCACATCTCTCTCTGTGATATACTTAACCTCATGGCATCGAACGCGATGCCAAAGTTATATCCCTATCACATCTCTCTCTGTGATATACTACGTGTGTATTTCAGACCTGAACACAAATTGTTATATCCCTATCACATCTCTCTCTGTGATATACTTTATTTCTTGCTGAAATCAAACCAAGACCAGTTATATCCCTATCACATCTCTCTCTGTGATATACTAGAGTAGCCGCGGGCCAGCCTCTGGTACACGTTATATCCCTATCACATCTCTCTCTGTGATATACTAATAGCGTAATACAAACCTGTGCTAAACAGGTTATATCCCTATCACATCTCTCTCTGTGATATACTTATTTAAACTCAGAACAGTGTAATCCTGTTGTTATATCCCTATCACATCTCTCTCTGTGATATACTACGCCGTGTTAAAAAATGGCATGGGAAACAGTTATATCCCTATCACATCTCTCTCTGTGATATACTGGGACGCGGATGCATTTTTTACCAAACAACGTTATATCCCTATCACATCTCTCTCTGTGATATACTAGCGAGAATATAACCTGTTTTAGTAATTCGGTTATATCCCTATCACATCTCTCTCTGTGATATACTACCGATATACAGACATTCTTACATGAGTGTGTTATATCCCTATCACATCTCTCTCTGTGATATACTACTGAGCAAGAAAAGCGTTGATTTACAACGCTTTTCTTGTTATTCTTTTTTATTTTTACACAATGATAACCCTATTTTTTTCGTAATTTTTATCTATTTCTAAAATTTTATTCCCCGACAAAATCATCATATTTTCAAATTGACGCTCAGTTATTTTAAATACCCGAACAGAGCCTTTTAAAGGAATATGCCTATGCAGTCTTCTTACATGGGTTTCAACCGCATCCCACCCTGCGCATATTCTTACATAAACCGAGTACTGTAACATATGATAACCATCATTCAGCAAATATCTTCTGAATGAATTAGCAATCTTTCTGTCTTTTGCTGAAACAACCGGTAAATCAAACATCACCAATATTCTCATGAACTTACTCATACTTATGTAACTGCGGAAACATTAACCGAGGGAAATAAACCACATCTGTCTCATTCCTATAGTACCTAATCAAACTTTCAACCATCAGATCTATTGCATTGTTTACAGATTGTACTTCACCATTAATCAAAACATTGCTAGATAATAACTGTACCAACTCAGCCTTTGTTTCCACATCAAGAACTACAACATTCCCTCCACAAAGTCTTTGTCCTACAAACAAATCGACAACAGGCCTGAAAGGCTCAAATAAATCATCTGACAAATTAAAGGCATTTAATTCACTGTGATGAAAAATTCCCAGAGCCGGTTCCAAACCATGAATACACAGATATCTTGAAATAGAAGACCGTATAATTGCATATCCGTAATTTAGTACCGCATTTACGTCGCATTCTACTCTACGTAAAAAATCAGGTCCAAAAAGAGATTTAAAATACCTTGCTGCAGCGATACTTTCAAAATTATTATTATCATTAGATGTAACATAATCAGAAAGTTTGCTAACATTGTCTTCAATCCCCAATAACTGAAGACACGCTCCTTGATTCTTAATCTTCTGTCTGACAATTGACTGCCAAAGATGCTTTACTCTGACTTTAGACTGATTAATTTGTAGTTTTAAAACAGACAATTTCCGGCAATGATTGTTAATAGGCAAAACAACAGCTGACGGCAAATGTTTCTCATTGCACATAAGAATCAGAGAACCATTCTCCACCAAACTGCTTATAACATGCTGAGTAATTCTTACAGCCCTATTCTCAATAAGAAGGACGTCGACATCCTCTATAGGAACTTTTATATTCTGCTCAGAACTGATACAAAGCTTGGAATGTTGCTGATAAATTGAAGCTTCTCGTGTTACGATTATTTCATGAAACATTTCTTTCTTTTTTTCTAAACCCCAACCTTTTTTCTTTCTTCACCTCATGAATATTGCCCAAAACATCTATAGTAAATTTTCTAAATTCTTTTAATGTCTTTAATCCCAAACCATGCTTCGAAAAGGAATTATCTACAAAATCCACATTAATGCTTGCAGTTGAAACATCTGCACTAGTGTAATACAAAAAACCTTCACACATATCTACAGCAACTATTTTGGCGCTTTTATTATTATTTTTAAAACTTGTGAATTTTTTTGAACTAAAGTAAATTAAATCATTTGAGTATAAAGAATAGATAAAATCATCTTCTTTCATCTCTTTCCACTCATCAACATTTTTCCCTGCCACTACAGCTTTATTAGGTAATATATTTTTTACTTTATCCGCGACATATATAGGAACGAAATAAAACCCCTTATCCTTCCCTTCTTTTACATGAAACACATCTATTCGTATCATATCTCCATTCTTAGCAAAGGCTTTTCTGTTATTTAAAAATACTCCTGAAGAACAGTTTTCCACAACCTTAACCGATCTCACTACGGGGCCTACAGAACCGTCTTTTTTGATTTTATGAAAATCTCCTTTATTTTCATTTTTATCTTCTAAATAACTCTTTAACGAAGCATAAAATTTAGCATCTGACTCTATATTAAAAAACTCGCATTTTTTATCATCAAAGACCTTCAACAGTTTGTCATTAACTTGCTTTTTTGACACGTATGCATTATTACCCTGATTAAGCAGTACCGGACTTCTCAAAGTACTGTCATGTACAGAACCTGTAACTTTATGACGAGGCATTCTTGATACGAAAGGTGTCTTTAGCTGAGCCTTTTCTTCATCGGTATAAGAGGTTAATCCCAACGATTCTATCTGTTCAGCCGGATTTTCAGAAATCCTCGCAGAAATTTCATCAACAAACTTTTCCCACGGTTTCTCAACCACCATTGTTTCATCATATTCTTCGTGTCTCTTACTTGCTTCTGAAAATCCCTTTATCATCTTATCCGTAGTTACAGATATAACAACGGCATCAACAGCATGATGTAAATCTCCATTCTCTCTAATCTTTTTTATTCCCCAGTAATGTCTAAGAAGAGAGGTTATTTTACCGTTAACAGCTCTGACTCTTTTGGTTCCAGTTTTGGCTGGATACAAATGTTCTTTTATGTACTGGTGAATAAATTTTGCAATATATCTAGTATCATTAAGATTGGATGAAGACCATTCATCTCTGTCTTTTCCGCAGAATTCAGTTGTCAGATTTTGCAGTTTTTTAAAGTTTGACTTATACAGTAGTCTAACCATTGCCAAGTAAGTGTCCACATACTCAGGCTTTAGAGCTCGCATATATTCCAAAGGAGTTCTATTACCTTTATTCTGGTTTTCCTCTTTCAATACTAAAACTTTGTTTGTCATTGAATCATCAAAAGATTTACTGAATGGTAAAATATGATCGACCTCAACATACCCAGTTTCAAACAGTCTGTTAGCATCAATATGCTTACCTGAATATATACACTTTGATTCCTGCTCCATCCACAGCTTATAGATTAAAACATCCTTTGAACTGACTCTGGATTTTCCAAATGTTTCTTCAATTATTTTTCGAACTTTTTCATTAAGGGCTTTTCTTTCCTCCTGTTCTTTTGTTATTTCGCGTCTGTCTGCGAAACTTCTGGCAAGATCCCTTGCAAACTCAACATTGATATATTCCGGCTTACCACTTTCTCTGATGATTGAATTAACAACTTTAATTAATTGGGAAACCGACCTTCTTACAACAGGATTTACAATATCATCCAATTCAGGAGAACGTGCAGGCAACAAATCTTTCCCGACAACATCATCAGATGAAGATATATAACCAGCCTCAATGCAGGCGCTAGTATAGTCCATTCCATGTTCAAGAAACGGCACCAGTTTTTCACAAGCATTCTCTGATATATGACCGAATTGAGAGAATCCGTCTAAGTTATTTATCAAAGATTCTTTTATGTCAGAAGATATGTCAATTTCATTTAGATAATCTGCTATACCAGCATCGTTCTTAGAAACAGTAAAAGCATAAGAAATACGATTGAATATCTTTCGATCATTTGGATCTAACGGATTTAAATTATCAAGCATTCCCTTTGCTGCTTTTTTTATACTTATAAAGTGATTAAAGAATTTAATCTTCGAATTCTTTTCAATATCATAAATATTATCCGCAGCCTGCTCATTAGCATCTTTTGATGTCGTTGAAGTATCTTCAACCTGCGTTAAACCATCTATGACCAGATCAGACTTATTTTTAATCTGTGCCTTCTTTTTTGTTTTCTTACTCTTTTTGCTGAAATATTGAATATCTTTGAAATAACAGTTTTCATCCAATCCTAATATCTTTCTTATGTCACTGTAATTCAAATCTGACTTTATCAAAGCCTTTTGCAAAACCTTCTGTGCTTCATCAGGAGAAACAGAACATTCTTTACGCTTATTTAAATCATAATACCTAATGTTATTTATCTTGCACCAGAAAGAAAACAATGCAAAACTGAGACTGGCCTTTGGAGCCCTCTTTTTATCCTTTTCCAAAGAACAGTAACCAACCATCTTCTCAATAAGATTACCTCCATAACAGCTTGGGGCACCTGGTCCTTCGTCAAAATTTCTCTGAGCAAGAAAAATGTTTAAAAAACTGTTTTTAAAATCGTCCGAAGTAAACTTGTTTCCATATTCCTTTTGCTTTTCAAATAATAGTTCCAGTTCTTTTTGTAAACTCAATCGACTGACACAATTTTTATAACTTCCACCTTTGTTTCTCTTGGAATCTGAAAACAAAGGATCCTTGAATAACATTTCCCCAACTGTTCTATAGCCCTTGTTGAGAATAAGATCTTCATTATTCTTTATGGCCTTTAAAAGCTGACCATCTTCTGTTTTTGCGTTCTTTCTGTTTGATTTGAAACCTCTATGCTTAAGAATGGAATATAAAACTCTAATCCACTCATGCTTATCTAATTTCCTATCAAGAGCATTAACACGTAACTCATAAACATTTTTGGGAGCCGGAGTCTGAAACAAAAGCTCCATCTCTTCCTTATTGCATAACCCCGTATTTTGAAATAAATTAATTAGTCGATCCAAACGGTGCCTACGTCTGCGAATCAATCTTCTTTGAGATCTAAACTGACGTCTCTGCATCGCTAGAGATGAACCATCTTTTGGATTTTCTGCTCTATCAAAAATTCTTGACCCTAGATTTAATAACTTATATGGCTCCCCATTTTCATCAAGACCAACCATAGCCCAACCGATAGAAGCAATACCTACATCAAGTCCAAGTCCAAATTTAACGTACCGATTCATACAAACCCCATAAAATAAAAATTATACCTATCAAAGTATAACATTATCTGTACGCAACAAACGTGATAAATACGATAATTTAACTATCAGTAACGTCACTCATAAAAAGGACATACAAACAAGTCTTATGTATTACTGATATATACCTGCATTGTTTTTTGAAAAAACCATTTTCAGAATAAAATTTAATGTCTCAACAACACATGAACATATATTTTGATTCTGTTATGAAACGACCTTTGTCAAGCAGAAATTTAGGCAAGACATTTTCCTCAGTGTAAGCACGGTATTGGACACTCTTCACGGAATTGTTGGGAGTCCTAGAGATGACAGGTATCTAATCAGTATGAAGAAATATCCTTCATCCCGGTACCCGAATGCAATTCGTTTAGCCACTTTAATCTTATTATTTGTACCCTCCAGTTTTCCTGTACTGATGGGATGGGTAGCGTGAGCTACCAATCCTTTCAGTCGCTTTACCTTAAGCTTTGCAAACTTCTGCAGTTGCGGTATTCCGCTTTCCTCCGCTGCCAGAAACCATTTCATCCATCCATAGTAAGCTTTTTCTTTATCACGTAATTCAAACAGACGGTTCATTTCTTCTTTCATTGCATAGCAGGTAGCCAAATCACGGTGCGAGTTAAGTATTTCATCTAATGCTTCTCCTCCGGACTCGCTAAGATTCCGACTGTTGGTTAACACAGCCCAGCATGCCTTTTTAAGCCTGGTGTAACCCTGACTTTCATTCCGTTTAAGTTTCTGCAGGTTTTCTTTATCATCAACAGTCCCAGTCAGTTTTTTTTAATTCATTTGCCTTATCCTGATGCTTTCTTGCTTCCTCGAGTCTGACGGAACCGAGAACATCCTTTCCGTACTGTGCCTG